>JAFPYQ010000345.1 GCA_017394475.1 Oscillospiraceae bacterium
AGCTTCTTGGGCTGATAGGTCCTTTTCACGGTTCGTCCCCTCCTTGAGTATGTGATACTGAGGCTTTCCGCATACAACTGCTTACAGATACCCCATCAAGCATACATTATACTATATTATACCCTCGTTTGTCAAGTATTTTTTTTTACAATAGTTTATAACGTATATTCGGCGGGTGGTAGTTGTTTTGTACAATTTTATAAAGGAAAAGAACTTATGGGACGCTGCACAGTCCCTTCTGATGCGGCTTTGCGTGTGTTTTCCGGGCGGGTGTATGCCGCCATTCCGCGTGAAGTCCCGTTCATAATAAATTTTGATTATTTTGTCATAATTAACATTTTACCTGTAAGAAACGTATATATATTTTATAGCTTTTAGCACTTTTATTTTATTGTGAAATGTGTTATAATGATATTTGCACTTTATGGAAAGGCCGCGGATGCATATTCTGTGCAGACAGCGCCTTTTACAGCACTGACCGTCAGTGGCAGTGACTAACCGCAGGCATGTTTTTCCCATGTGAGCAAAGGTATAATAAGTGTCTTGGATATGAGCCCCGTGTGAAAGCGGCGGCCTTGTCATACTGCGGTTACAGGAGCGTTTGATTTGGATAAGTTTATAATTAAGGGCGGAACACCTCTTAAGGGTGAGGTCACCATCAGCGGCGCAAAAAATGCCGTCGTTGCGGAGATACCTGCGGTGATACTCGCGGATGAGCCCTGTGTGCTCGAAAATGTGCCCGACATCGCGGATGTTTCCATTTCACTGAGGATACTCTATGAAATGGGTGCTGATGTGAATAAGCTGGGTGACGGTGTATACAGGATCGATGCCACTAAGATAAAGGATTCTATAGTTCCTTACGAGCTTGCTCGCCACATGAGAGCTTCCTACTATTTCCTGGGTACTCTCTTAGGCAAGTTCCACAGAGCAAGAGTAGCGATGCCCGGCGGCTGCTATCTCGGAGACAGACCCATAGATCAGCATCTCAAAGCATTTTCCGCTCTTGGTGCGGACTGCTCCCTCGATAACGGCATGGTGGACATAAATGCCGATATGCTCATCGGGTCGCAGATATATTTTGACAAGATAACCGTTGGCGGCACGATAAATGCCATCCTTGCTTCGGTAAAGGCCACAGGCCTCACGATAATAGAGAATGCCGCAAAGGAACCCCATATAGTCGATCTTGCGAACTTCCTCAACTCCATGGGAGCTGATATCATGGGCGCAGGTACGGACGTGATAAAGATAAGGGGCGTAAAGCACCTCAAAGGCACACAGTATGCCATAATCCCCGATCAGATCGAGGCGGGAACATATATGGTGGCTGCTGCTGCCACAAAGGGCGATGTTCTTATAAAGAATGTCATCCCCAAGCATCTTGAGAGCATAACACAGAAGCTGGCGAAGATAGGCGTGAACGTGGAGGAATATGACGACAGCGTTCGTATCTCCGTGGATGGTCCTCTGGTAAAGACCAGTATAAAGACCATGCCTCATCCGGGCTTCCCCACAGATATGCAGCCGCAGTTCTCTACTCTGCTTTGCCTTGCTGAAGGTACGAGCATAGTTACCGAGGATATTTTCAACAACCGTTTCAGGTATGTTGATGAGCTCCGCAGGATGGGTGCTGACATATCCGTTGAAGGCCGTGTGGCAGTCATAGAGGGCGTAGGTAAGTTCTCCGGAGCACCCGTTACCGCCCCCGACCTCAGAGCAGGTGCCGCACTGGTGATCGCAGGCCTTGCAGCAAGCGGTGTGACAGAGATAGATGATATCTATCACATCGAAAGAGGATATGAAAATATCGAACAGAAGCTCAGATCGCTGGGCGCTGATATCATAAAGAAGAGCGTTCCGGGATCAAGCGTCAGGAAGATAGAAGCAGGCTGATATGATCACCGTCTGTTGATAAAAATATGCCGTGGTATTGTGTATACCGCGGCTTTTTCTTTGGATACACTGAATAAATATGTCTTCCCCGCCGCAGGCGGGAAAGACATACGAAACAAAGACATATTAATGTACTATTATGGTTTATTCAGCGTTTACTAAGACCGCAGGAGCCTTATCGCTTCTTCAACAGAGATGATCTTAGCATAACGCCTTCCCCACATAAATTCATTATAATACTTATAGGCAGTTTCCTTGTCAAAATACGGATTATCATAGGTCGAGTTTGTGTATGAAGGAACAAATATGTTGAAGCCTTTTTCAAATCCGCTTTTGATCGTTGCATCCATACAATAGTCTGTAGATACACCGATCACAATGATATCTTTTTCACCTTTGGACAGCAAGTATTCTGTCAAGCCGGTAATAGGGTGAAAAGCACTGTTCACATTCTTTTCAAACCGCTTTTCATCGGCTCTCGGTGCAAAATCTTCATATATCTCATAGTTATCCGTGAGTTTATCAAGATCGGTGCCCTGTCCATCGTCGTGCTGGACATATACGACTTCGACATTATTCTCTCTTGCTGTGGTGATAAGGCACTTTATATTCTCTCTTACCGTTTCAAACGAATACAGGCCTTCGTTGAAGCAGCCTTTCTGAGTATCTACAACTAACAGTATCATATTTCACCTTTATAGTTTCGCGGGTACAGGGACGAGCACAGCACATGAACGTCTGACTATTTCTTAGCCACGGTGAGGATCAGATGATCCACATCGGAGCTCAGTTCATCTGCGGCAGCGCTCATGGCATTGACCGCATCGGAGAGCACTGCGGCATTGTCCTTGCTCTCTGTGAGATTGTTTTTCAGTGATATGGTAGCGTTCTGCAGCTTATCAAGGATGATTATGAGCTGCGGCAGGCTCTCTGCGTCGATGCTCTCGTTTGCCTGGCACAGAACTATGACCTTGGAAAGGATGTTCTCAATTATCCCCGCCATAGATGCGGACTGAGTATTGGTATTGTCGATACTGCCCATCTTTTCGCGGATGTCGCTCACATCGGAAACTATCGTTTCGGTGATCTTTTTGAGCTTGACCGCAGTCTGGGCTATCTCCGCAGTGGTTTCTGCCTGCTGTTCGGATACGGGCGCTGCTGCAGGTGCGGGAGCAGCGGGTGCTGTCTCGGCAGCAGGGGATGGAGCGTTTTCCGATTCAAGGGCTGCAAAGAATGCTTCCAGCTCGTCCCTGTTCTCCCTTATCCTTTCCTTGCTGGGCTTTTCACGCAGATCCTCGAATTTTCTTACCAGGGATTTGGGATTGAGCCTGTCCTCGAACAGCTTGAACTGTCTGTCGGTACCGGAAAGATTGGTTTTTCTGCGGGAACGTGCATCGGACTCAACGATCCTGCCCAGAGTCTTCATCTGCAGAGTGGTGCAGTCATCTTCATCATAGGAGCCGATGCCCATACCACAGCCGCCGCCGCAGGAAAGTGCCTCGAATATATCTGCCTGCTTATCCTCGGGAGCGGAGAGATATTCCTCTATCTCCCTGTATACATTATCTATGCCATCGGAGTTTATAACTGGGATGGTCAGATCGTTCTGGGTAATAGCGCTCCTGAGCCCTGCGGGGAAGGGATACATCCCGCCCATGAGCCCCTGTGACATATCATCGTAATCATAGAGAGTGGGACTGTCGGAAATGGGCTTGAATTCTATCCTCTTGCGCATGAAATGCTCTTTCAGGCGCTTGAAGGTCACGTTGTATTCGACGTGCTCTGTCTCCGCAAATTCGAGAGACATGGCAGGGCATGGTGTAAGTGCGGCAACAGCATAGTTCTTCTTCACATCGTCACGGACATAGACAGCCTCGCAGGAAATGGGGCTGTGTACCGTGGAAACGTTCTTGATGCTGTCCGGGTGATATACTTCCATGTATCTCACCACTGCAGGGCAGTGGGTGGATATGACCTTTTTGGTGCCCTGATCGATGTTCTTGATATAGCACCATGTGGCGATATCTGCGCCCCATGAGCCGTCATATATGCCACTGGCACCGTTCTGCTGGAACCATCTGAGGACTGCCTGCCACTTATCGCCGAAAGCCAGCTTGATAGAGGGGTGAGCTATGATGACGATGCGGCGGTCACCGAGATCCCTGAAAAATCTCTCGGTATCATCATTGTAATCCCTGCCGCCGTGTTTGCAGCGCTTTACACATTCGCCGCAGGCTATGCAGTAATCAGGGTCGATGTCTATGACCTTTTTGCCGCTCTCCGTGGTATGGACAAAGTTGGCAAGAGGGGACGGACATGCTTCCACACAGTCCCTGCATCCTGTGCATCTTTCGTGGTTGACTTCTATGATATCATATTCCTGCTTTTTCATTTTAACACCCCTTGGTATGCAGTTTCCCGTATCCTGCGGGAATATAGGCAATACTGTCACTTTCACGATGCTTTTGTAAAATACATATCAATTATATCATGTTTGCGATGCAAATTCAATACTTTTACTTGGATTGAACGCATTTCACAAATATATCATGAGCTGTTAGTACATAATTACCATATCATCTGAGTAATGAGCAAAAAATGAATGAAAATCAGACCATCATGACCGATTGTTGATTGACAATCGGCTGTATAACTGGTAAAATGGATATGTAATATATCTGTTGTGAAAAATTGCCAAATAATCAAAAATCAGACCGTAAAAATTTATACCGAAATACGGTTATTTCTTGTGATGCACTTGATTTTTATTTTCAGATGTGCTATAATTGATTTTGATTTTGGCTTTTTTTGAGTTGACGGGCATACTGTTTCCTATATACGTCATACGGGATACAGTGCCGTATAACGGATAGTATCCCGAAAGGATGATGATATGCACACCTTGCAGCAAATGGAATCGGGCTATGTGGGAGCGGTGACAGTCACCGGTCTTGTCATAGTTTTTGTGGCACTGCTGTTGCTGATAATAGCTGTGGCACTGATGAACAAGATATTTGATATCATAGAGGAACAGAAGAAGGCTGAGACTGAAGCTGCCGCCCCTGCAAAGGCACCTGTCGAGGAAGCCCCTGCCCCTGTGCGTGAGATGCCCGTTATCGAGCAGAGCACCGAGGATGACACAGAGGTCATCGCCGTTATCGCTGCCGCAGTAGCACACATCGCCGCAGAGAGCGGAAAGGAACTGAAAGTCCGTTCCATAAGGCAGACATCCGGCCGCAGGGCATCAAGAGGCTCATGGGCTGCTGCCGCAGTCAGCGACAGTATGAGATCTGTATCATAAGGGGAGGCTTGAACAATGCAGTTATTTCTTGAAACTATAGCCGACCTTATCGCAGAATCCGGTCTGGCTCATCTGAGGATAGAGAACATTGCTATGATAGTCATAGCGTTCGTGTTCATGTTCCTTGCGATAAAGAAGGGGTTCGAACCGTTACTGCTCCTGCCGATCGCATTCGGTATGCTGCTCACGAACCTTCCCATGACAGGTATGTACCACGCAGAGCTGTGGAACCTTGACAGCGGGCATGAGCTGGATTTCGGCCGTGTGCTCCATGAAGGCGGTCTGCTGGATATACTATATATGGGCGTAAAGCTGCAGATCTATCCCTCGCTCATATTCCTGGGCATCGGCTGTATGACAGACTTTGCCCCCCTCATAGCAAACCCCAAGTCCTTTATACTGGGCGCTGCTGCTCAGGCAGGTATATTCCTAACATTCATAGGTGCCGCCCTCCTGGGCTTCAATGCCAATGAGGCAGGCTCCATCGCCATCATCGGCGGTGCTGATGGTCCTACATCCATCTATGTTTCCAGTAAGCTCCTGGCAGGAGGCGGATATTCCGTTGAAGTAGGTACCATAGCGCTTGCAGCCTACACCTACATGGCACTCGTTCCCCTTATCTAGCCGCCTATCATGCGTCTCCTCACAACCAAGAAAGAGCGCATGGTGCGCATGGAAACACTGAGAACAGTTTCAAAGACCGAAAAGATAATCTTCCCCATTGCCGTTACTGTAATAATAGCTCTTCTCGTTCCCTCTGCAGCACCCCTCGTTGGTATGCTGATGCTCGGAAACCTTTTCAGGGAGAGCGGAGTCGTTGAAAGGCTCACAAAGACCGCACAGAACGAGCTTATGAATATCATCACCATATTCCTCGGTATTTCGGTAGGTGCTACCACTGTTGCGGAAAAGATAATCTCCTTCGCGTTCCTCAAGGTAATACTCCTTGGTGCGGCTGCATTCGCAGTGGGTACCGCTTCGGGACTCCTGTTCGGCAAGATCATGTACTGGGTAACAGGCGGAAAGGTAAATCCCCTCATCGGTTCCGCAGGTGTTTCCGCAGTTCCCATGGCTGCAAGGCAGTCACAGAAGGTGGGCGCTGAAGCAGATCCTACGAACTTCCTGCTGATGCATGCTATGGGTCCGAACGTTGCAGGCGTTATCGGTTCAGCGGTGGCTGCAGGCGTTCTCCTCAGTATCATCCCCTATTGATATGATTTCCCCCGCCGTTTACAGCGGGGGAATAATAAAATACGACTATGTTAGAAAAACCTTATATCTCGACATTTTTCAAGAGCCTGTTTTTCCTGATAGCGTGCCTGCTCATAAGGGTCATCTCCTACAAGCTGCTGCCCGATCAGATACAGGCTGCCGTGCCCGCAGGACTGGCGATACTCCTCACCTATGTGTTCCTCAAATCCGTAGAGCGTGAAGACAGGGAATTCTTTTCCCCGACCTACGGCAATGAAGGCATGGCGTGCGGCCTGCTCCTTGCCATAGTCACCGTGGGAGCACCCGTGGGCAT
>JAFPYQ010000035.1 GCA_017394475.1 Oscillospiraceae bacterium
GTATCTCCGGAGGTGCTGCAGCGGTATTCATAGACAGCTCTTCACAGAGCGGTACCATCACCACCGAGGTGCTCTACTGCGTAGGCGGCAATCTGCGCAACCCTGCTTCAGCAGAGGGCTCACAGATACCGAGCCTTACAGCACGGCGCGCCGGGCTCTCTATGGATATAGACAATGACGGCATAGTGGAAATACCCACACAGACGCCTTTCCCGGGCTACACTGCAGCAGATTCCGCGGCTGTTACTATATGGAACATATTTGAAAACTACAGCCTCACCCAGAAATACTACTCACTTTACGTTCCTTCGCAGGGTTACTGCTTCGTGCTCCCCATGCGCTGGCAGGGTCATGTTACCGTCAAGACCGATGCCTCCACCGGTGAGAGGGTCTTCTACAAATTCAACTCCAATCTCCGTGACAGCCGTCTGGAGCTTATGAGGATAACCGTCTGTGAACCCGCCGACGAGAGCAAATACGCCGACAACGGGTACATGACCATAGCCAAAAATGATGCACGGTGCATCATGGTACACCTTGAAAGCGACACAGACCCGCTGATGCTGACTGCTGCAGAGGTGGAGAATGGGATGATCATACTGCCTACATGATCCCCCAGCTCATACATGATACAGGGGCAGCAAGCATCATTTCTTAATAATTTTTTTACAGCGGATGCTATAAAAAGGCATCCGCTGTAGATTTTTATCCGATTTTTTACTTTATTGATGACTGGTTTGTCTTTGACCTGTAAATCAGGCTACCTGCAAAAGAGCAGATCAAACGGCTAATAAGGAACAAATATACAAAGCGGATGCCATATAAAGCATCCGCTTTCAAAAACTGTATAACAAGCTGCTAACCGACCGGGACTCATGCAGGGGCGGCGGGCGAGCCCTCTTCCTCGGTTTCCTCCGGTTTAACCGACTGCCGCGATATGTTCAGCACAACGCCCATCTCAAGCAGCTGCAGGACTAACGCCGTGCCGCCATAGCTGAAGAATGGCAGCGATATACCTGTGTTGGGCATCGCATTTGATACCACCGCCATGTTTAGGAATGCCTGCAGTCCTATGTGAACGATGAGTCCCGTGGTGAGCAGGAAACCGTATTTGTCGGTGGAATGACAGGCAATATATACTCCCCTGGCGATGAGCAGCACAAAGAGCAGTATGACCGCCAGAGCCCCGATAAATCCAAGTTCCTCGCAGACGATGGAAAAAACGAAGTCGTTCTGCGATTCGGGGAGATAGAGATATTTCTGCCTTGACTGACCGAACCCGAGGCCGAACCATCCGCCCGAGCCTATGGCGATGAGTGAGTTCCTTGTCTGCCATGCGATGTCGCCGTAGCCGTCTTCAAAGGTGTGGAGCCAGCCGTCTACACGCTTTTTGATGAATTCGTAACCATGCTGATACATAAAGTATGCAAGGGCTGTCATCCCCGCACCGCCCATCAATCCGAAAAGCAGGAGCTGTACGATGTTGGCGCCTGCTGCGAACATCATGGCAAAACCGATGGTGGCAATGATTATAGCACCCGAAAGATGGGGCTGCAGAGCCATTATACCCACGAGCATGATTATTACCGCAAGATATGGCAGCATACCCGTCTTGAAGCTTTTCATGCCCTTGCTGTTGGTGCTCATAAGATGAGCAAACAGCATGACAAGCGCTATCTTTGAAAACTCCGAGGGCTGGAACTGGATGCCGCCGATAGTGATCCATCTTGTAGCACCGCCCGATTTATCACCGAACAGAGCCGTCACCAGCAGCAGACCCGTAGTCAGTCCGAAAAATCCGTAATTCACGATGGGGTTTTTCATTATATGGTAGTCAAACAGCGGCGATGCGATGAACGCCATACCGATAAGACCACCGATGGCAAAGCCCAGCTGCCTTTTGAAATAATAGTCATAGGACTGTATCCTCTCATCATGTATCGCCCAGGCATAAGATGCGGAATACATCATGATAAGGCCTATGGAGAGCAGCAGCAGTACCACTATCAGAAACGGTACATCCATCTCGCCCACATGGACTGTCTCCAGATATTCCCGGTATCCGCCGCTCTTTTTTCCCGGCATCAGGAACTTGAACGGGGTATGTATATTGGAATAAGCCCGTTTTTTCTTAGGTTTTTTCTTATTATTGGTGTTTTCAGCCATTATATCAGCTCCGTTTTCAAAGCACTGTGATCATACTGCCCGCTTACAGCAGATATCTGACGTATCATTCTCCGGCATTTTCCGCCTTTGATGGCGTCTTATCCAGCTTTTTTATCAGTATCGGATATATCCCCGTGGAAATGAATGCGGGTATGCCCACTATGAGCCCTTTCAGGCAGAACATAAAGAAATGGGGATCGTTCACTGTATCAGCCCCGAGTATCGCTTTCATACCGACCCTTAGTATAAGTGCAGGCAGTCCGAAGGAGATAAGCCCTCCTGCAAATCTCAGCAGTGCGACAGTAGGCTTTTTCGCATCCTCGAAATTCACATATTTCGATTCAAATACAAATCCGCCGAACAGTCCCACGGTTATGAACCATATCATGGTGAATTCCTTTTCTCTTGAAATGAGCATAGGTATCAGCATGATGCCCGCAATAACAGCGTAGCGTATCCATTCCTTTTCTACCTTTTTGCCGAGAAGCCCTGTGACGGAAATGAACAGAAAGCCTGTCACAAGTCCGCCTAAAACATCCGTGGGATAGTGCACACCGAGATACAGCCTTGACAAAGCCACCATAACAGGCAGGGCAAAACCTATGGCCTTGATGATCTTGTTTGTAAAGGAAAAACCGATAGACCCATAGAACGCCGAGGACATGGCAGAGTGTGCAGACGGGCATGAGTAGCCCTGATGCGCCACATCGTATATATCGCCGTCATTATGGGCGGGGCGTATGCACTTGATGGAGCTGTTGTCCATATACGGACGTCTTCGCAGCACCATGCTCTTTATCATTTCGCACATACACAGTGCGGAAAAAAGCGCAAAGCCTATCTTCTTTCCGAGCTCCTTGTTGAAGCCCCAGTAGAAGATCCCGAAGAATGCCACCACTGCCGCAGTTTCACCGAACATAGTGAAGAA
>JAFPYQ010000346.1 GCA_017394475.1 Oscillospiraceae bacterium
AACAGGGGATAATCGGTCAGGAAATAAAGATGTATGAAGATGATCCCAACTGGCGCGTATTTTTCGGGCTCCTGGAAGGGATATATCACAAGAACCCTGTGCGCATAAACATAGCGGGCACAGTGGAGAGCATCGCGGAGATAACTCCGGAGCTCCTTTACCGCTGCTATTATTCCTTCTATGATCTCCACAATATGACCCTTGCCATCGCAGGTGATGTGGATGAGGATGAGATACTTGCGGTATGCGATGAATACCTGAAGGCATCCGAGGATAAGGAGCTCATCTCCATAGTTCCCGAGGAACCCGACACGGTAGCCCGCAAATACGGCGAGGAGACCTGTGAGATAGCTGTCCCCATGTTTTCCTACGGGTTCAAATCAGCCCCTGTCAGCGACAGTGAGCTCACAAGGACATCTGTCCTTTCGGATATCGCTCTCTCACTGCTTGCAGATGATACCTCACCGCTGTTCAAGAGCCTTTATGAGGAAGGTCTCATAAACAATACCTTTTACACCGATACATTTTCGGGCAGCGGCTTTTTCGTTCCCATGTTCGGCGGCGAGTCAAAGGATCCGAAAGCAGTTGCACAGCGCATAAACGAGGAGATACAGCGGGTCATAAAGGAGGGCTTTGACTCTCACCGCTTTGAAAACATCAAGAAGTGCTATTACGGTAATCTTATCAAGTCACTGGGCAATGCGGACTCCCTTGCCTCTATGCTGATAAATACAGGTCTGGGGCATACGGGAACGGCCTTTGCATCCATTGATGCCGCTGCACAGATCACAATGGACGATGTGATATCCTTCCTGTCCGAAAGGTTCGATACCGAAAACACCTCCATGTATGTTATAGTTCCCAAAACAAAATAAGTCCTCTGTTATAGAGGATGATGAAAGGATATGACTTTACTATGGGGATAGTTGAACGGTACAGCACCGATCATATCGCATTTCCCTATCTTGGGATAGATTTCAATATAAGTCCTACTGCATTCACATTATTCGGACTGGAGATCAAATGGTACGGCATCTGCATCGCCATAGGCCTGTTCCTTGCCATGCACTATTGTTTCAAGCGCACGAAGGATTTCGGTCTGGATGGTGAAGCACTTTCTGATGCAGTCATTGCTGGCATAATCGGCGCTGTTATCGGTGCCCGTGCCTATTATGTGATCTTCCACGCAGAGGATTACCACGATATCAAGGAGATATTCGCCATAAGAGACGGCGGACTTGCAGTCTACGGCGGGCTTATCGGTGCATTGATACTTGGATGCATCGTGTGCAGGATCAAGAAGATACACATATTATCGGCAGTGGATCTCGCCTCTATGGGCTTTTTTATCGGGCAGGCCTGCGGTCGCTGGGGCAACTTCTTCAATCAGGAATGCTTCGGCCTCAATACTACCCTTCCCTGGGGCATCTCGGGCGGCCGCATACAGAATTTTATCATCAGCAACAGGGCATCCTTTGCGGCACAGGGCTTTGAAATGGATCCGTATACTGCCGTCCATCCCTGCTTTCTGTATGAGAGCCTGCTGTGTATATGCGGCTTCCTGCTGGTGCATTTCTTCTACAAGCACCGCAAGTTCGACGGTGAGATGATCTGCATCTATGTAACTATCTACGGCTTTGGCAGATTCATCATAGAAGGGCTCAGGACGGATTCGCTCTATATCGGGAATATCAGGGTATCACAGGCGCTTTCCCTCCTTATCTGCATTGCGGGCATCGTTATAATAATCCTGGGTCACATCAGGGCTAAAAAGAAGGGCGTTTCACTGTATGCAGATTCGGAAACTGCAAAGGAACTGCTCAGAAAAGCCGATGAACGCGACAAGGCGTATGAGGAGAGCAAGAAGAACAAGAAGGCAAAGGAACTGGCCAAGGATCAGAAGATCATTGATGATGAGGAAGAATAAAAGTACTTATATCCCGGGAACAGGGGATGACT
>JAFPYQ010000347.1 GCA_017394475.1 Oscillospiraceae bacterium
CAGAGGAGGATGTGGAGGGCGTACATGGCGCTACTCTGGGCAGACCCGATGATGACTCCGTGAATTACATGAAGTCAAGGGGCATAGATGAGCAGACCATATTCGCCATAATGGAGAAAGCGCGCCTTGATGCAGTGGCAAAGCTCATTCCCGACGAGCAGACCAGAAACGAGATCTCCATGTACCTTTACGGTGAGCAGGAGAACGACTGAGCATCATACCATTATAACAAAAGACTGAAAGCAGCGGATGCTTTCAGTCTTTTTTATATCATTCCAGGGCTACATAGTATTTGGATGCATCGCCGTTGATATCGACATACACCGTAACGGGCTGGCCGTACATGACAGGGCATTTGTTAGGATGGAAGGCATTTGAAACGAATTCAAGCTTTTTGAAGCCCACGTCATAGTATGCCTTTATGGCGTGATAACGTACATTGTTCACCCTTACATTGGCAGGTATCTCCTCCCAATCGTAGCACTGTACGCAGAGATCATTGTCGATGAGCCTTTTTATTATGATGCTGTGCCGTATCAGGTGTATACCGAATCCTGCGCCTATGATGATGAAGATGGATGAAATTATGAAGGGTATGATATAGGGGACAATGGATGATGAAGTGAAATGGGTCGGCTTTGTGGGATCCACTATGATCCTGACAGACTGGCCTTCTTTCATGCCCGCAATATAATAGCCCAGCGAGCTTCTGTACAGCTCATCGTCATACATATAGGCGATCTTTACATGATGATTTACTCTGGTCTTGCCGTGACTGCGGGAACGGGTCACATCTATATCTGTTATTTCAGCTGTCACTTCCACACCGTTCTGCTTCACCTTTATGTGCTCCATCAACTGTATGGAAAACACGGCTGCACACAGGATACCGAGAAACAGGAATATGACTGCTATCATGGACAAAGCGCCGTTAGGCTTGTATTTTGGTCTCATAAGCTGCTCCGTAAAAAAGCCGCAGGAAGATCCCTGCGGCATGAGGTTTTACATAAGTCCGACTACCGAAAGGGGATCGGGGAAAAGTGTGATAAGGAACTGTGAAACGAGCACTACCGCGATAAGGGCGATAGGATATGCAGCTGCATAGGCATTTGCAACATCGTCTGTTCCTGCAACGCTTATCAGGGTACCAAGTGCGGGAGTTGAGGTCATACCGCCCGTGATGCCGCCTAAGTTGTTGAACAGGGGAAGCTTCATCACCTTGTGAGCAATGATGAATCCTATGATCATGGGAACAAGTGTCATAAGTGCGCCGTATAAGAAGTAGGATGCATGGAAATACTGAACGAAGGATGCACCGCCGGGGATACCAGCACCTATGAGGAAGCACATGAGGCCGAATTCTCTGAACACCTCGAGGACTCTCTTTTCAGGGCGCATATTTACAGGGCCGAAGTGACCGAAATGCGCAATAACAAGTGAGGAGAGCAGGCAGCCGCCTGTTGTTCCGAGAGAGAACTTGGAAGTACCCATAGGTATCTTTATGCTGCCCACGAAAATGCCGATGACAAGTGCAAGACCGAATGCGCAAAGGCCGAAGTTGTCGATAGAGAAATATTCCTTCTTGGCAGCAGCAGCCTTACCTGTATCAACGGAGGTTATCTTCTTTCTTTCCTCCTCAACATTTGCCTTCATGAGCTTGGGGATTATCTGAACGAAGAGCACAACGCCCACAACGCCGAACAGATATGCGATGCCGTGACCTACTGTTACGATATCCTCAAACTGAGAGATAGCATTCTTGGAGGTCTCTGCGATGTCAAGACCGGGATTCATGGCTGCATAATCAGCCATTATCTTTGAGCCTTCGCCGTAAACAGAGGAAAGTGTATCCTTTGCAGCGGAGAATGCGGGAGTAGATGTGAGCGCACCGGAAAGGATGCCTACTGCCATTGCAGTGCCGCAGCCGAATGCCTTTATGCACACGAGAGTGGTGAGACCGCCCAGGATTATTATGATAAGAGAAAGTGCTGCGTAGGATTTGAAGTTCTTCTTTAGGCTTGAGAAGAAGTTGGGACCTGCGATGAAGCCGACAGATGTAACAAAG
>JAFPYQ010000348.1 GCA_017394475.1 Oscillospiraceae bacterium
ATACCAGCTCGCCATCGAGGAGATCGAGGACATACGCACAAAGAAGCGTGAGGAATTCGTGCGCATCAACAATGCCGCAAATTCCGTCTTTGAAAAGCTCCAGCCTATACTTGACGAATACTGGGCAAAGATAGAGGAAACAGCTCTCAATGTCATCGACGATTATCCCATGGGTGCAGACGATCTTAAGCGTGAAAAGATAAAGATCGTCTATGAAAGGCTGTCCGTAAAGATAAAGGAGAGCATCGAGAACAAGGCTCAGCTCATCTGCGAGCAGATCCAGAACGATATCAATGTTGGACTTTCCGAGGAGGCTGTAAGACTGCAGTCCTTCCAGGATGAGTTCTTTGAGAGCCTCAACCGCATCCAGGAACTGTTTTCCGTGGAGCCCTCCCGACGTACAAGGCAGGGCGGCGTGACGGATTCAATAATCGGCTCTGTTATCGGTACCGGAGGTATCGGAGGCCTGTTCATCGGCTTCCGTGAGGCGGGCGTCAAGGGCGCGCTCTTAGGCGGACTTACAGGTCTTACCACATGGCTCGCATCCTCCTTCCTCATCGTTACTCTGGTGGGCCTCTCACTGACTCCCATACCCATCATGCTGCTGGCTCTTGCGGGCTTTGCAGGGACATTCTCTGGCAAATTCGCCGTTGACAAGTTCCTCGTTGATGAGAGGATAGAGAAGTTCAAGCAGTCCTACAAGGCATCTGTTTCAAAGCAGTTCCATGAGATGAAGATCAATTCTGACTTCTCCGAGAGCGTAAGACTGCAGGTGTTCAATTCCTTCGCAGGCCTCAAGAACCAGATCGAATCCGAGACCGAGATCATACTCAAGGATACTCAGAAGACCCTGGACGACCTCAATGAGACAAAGCTGCAGAAGAAGGAAATGTCTGACAATGAGCGTGAGCGTTTACAGGGCATCGCTGAGAATGTTGGCGAGATGCTTGCAAGTACATACAATCTCCATAAGGCTCTCACGGATATCCTTTCGGATGAGTAAGCGGAGGTGTGTGTAATGAATAATAATCCATTGATGAATATAAACACTTCCTTTGCCGACTATCTTGCCCAGAGGACACGCTCCTATCAGGAACACGTGGTGGGAGGCACGCTTGACTATGCCTTTGATGCGGATTTTGCGCTGCGTCAGAAGATAGGCGGAGTTTCGGGCTGGTCAAGATTATATAAGACGATAAACACCACCGACATTCCCCAGAGATTCAAGAAATACTTCCAGTTTTCCGATGCAGCAGGCTCCATGACCTTCGCAAAGGCTTATGAGGCTGCCAAGGTATGCAGTGACAGACTCCAGATAGCTCTGCCCTCTATACTCATATACAAATCCGGAAGCGTGCCCGAGGTATTCAGTCTCACGGGCGACGGTATAGAGCCCTGCGTAGTGCTCACTGCGGATGTGGCGGAGAATTTCACATCGGAAGAGCTGTGCTACCTTATAGGCTGTGAGCTGGGAAGGCTGCAGAACAGGCACTGCACCTTCAACTATGCCTTCACATATCCCGGCATCAGCAAGGGTGAGGCACAGCAGTCATACGATCCCGAGGAAAAGACGGGCACCAGGGAACTCAATTATCTGCTGAACAAATGGCTCATGGCAGGGGACATAACCGCGGACAGAGCGGGCATAATATGCCTTGACGATCCTCATCATTTTGCTGAGGTCTATGCCTCCGTGCGCAGAAAAGGCGTTCCCGATTCATACGGAAAGCAGGATCTTTCTCTGGATCTTAAGAGCGTTATGACCGAATACGAGACCATACACCTTACTCCCGTGCGTTCACTCAAGCTCGGGAACGATATCACGCCCGACAAGAGGCGCATATTCGCAGGAATGGAGTTCACAGGCTGTGAGATACTGTATATCTGGCGCACAGACCTTGAACGTCCCTCTACGCACGTCAGCAACAAGCAGTCACTCGAGATCCGCTGTGATATCATAGCGGATACGGACAGTGTGCTCTGAGAAAGGGGGGCGTAGATTTGGAAAAAAAATACGATAACGCGGAATATGATATAGAACTTGTACGGCGTGATCTCAAAAGGATACTCCGTGACGAGGAGCTTTGCACTATTCTCGGCGATGACGTTACCACAAGGATGAAAAAGTGGGATGACGTTATCCAGAAAAAGCTCACCGAGCCGTTCTCACTGGTCATCATCGGTGATTTCAAACGCGGAAAGAGCACTGTCATCAATGCCCTTCTCGGCCGTTCGGTAGCACCTGTGAATGTGGCTCCGGAGACCTTTTCCATAAACCGCTTCTCCTACGGGGAGCATCCGAGCGTTGAGGCGGTACTTGGCAACGGCAAGCGCGTTGCCCTCACACCCGATGATCTTTCCCGTGAAAGGCTCCTGGGGCTGCTGGATTTCTTCCCCGGTTCCCTTGAATACATCGATGTAAAGAGCGATGCTCCCATACTCAAGGAGCTGCAGGTAGTGGATACTCCGGGTCTCTCTGACCTTGACGAATTGGATGTGCAGGTAAAGGAGTTCCTCGTGAAGGCAGATGCGGTGATCTATGTTGCATCTGCACTTTCGCCCTTCTCCGAGAGCGAGCAGTATTTCATCGCATCACAGATAGTTCCGCAGAATTTCAGCAAGATATTTGTCCTTATCAATATGATAGATGCCATGAACACCATGGAGGATATCGACAGGATAATAAATCACATCAAGGAAAAGTGTCAGGAGATAATCCCTGTTGCCGAGGTCTACGGTATCAGCGGCATAGATGAATACCGCCGCAAGATAGGGCTCAACCGCCCCGATATAAAGGGCTTCCAGGAATTCTATGAGAACCAGTTCCTGAAATTCGAGCTTGCCCTTTCCAGGGAAGTCATAGTCCAGAAGGATACCCTGCGTACCCAGAGAGTCTTCTCCATGCTCGAGATCATGCTTCATGACACGAAGAACAGACTGTCCATGATAAGCGACATGATGAAGATGGACAGGGAAAAGCTGGAGCACCTTCAGAGGGATTTCGAGAAGGAATGCTCGAACCTCCAGTCCGCACTTGATATGCAGAAGCCCAAGATACTGCTTGCCATCACCGAGATGAGCCAGGAAGCGGAATACTGGATGTATGAGTTCTTCTCAAAGCTCCGTGAGGATATCCTCCTGTGCCGCACCACCGTGGATGTGGGCGATATACAGCGCCACTTCTACTCATATCTCATGGATAAGGTGGGCGAGGCTTACAGGCGATGCCTGGAGATACATCAGGAAAGGCTCAACAGGTATATAAACGATCTGGGAGCACAGCTTTCCAGAAAGCTCGGCATACAGAATCTCTCCGGTGCAAGGGTCTCCACAAGTGACACTGTCAATGTGAATACCTTCGTTGCGGATAAGATAAAGGCAGCCGCAACACAGGGCGCAGAGCGCAGTGTAGGCTTCCCCTCCGCTTCAATGCCCTTCTTCAGGAACATCATGAAGAAGAACAAGCACACCGATATAATCGACTGTGCTCTGGAAAACTATGATGACATCCGTACCAGCACCATAAAGGATCTCAAGGACTGTTACAAGAACTTCGAGACCTATGCGGTGCAGCAGCTCGATGAGATGTACAGCATACAGGAGAGCGTGGGCAGGGAGACTGTGGCACAGGCTATGGAAATGG
>JAFPYQ010000349.1 GCA_017394475.1 Oscillospiraceae bacterium
AAGGGGTGTCAGCATGATGCCGCTGCTGAGGCAGAAGCGCGACCTTGTGGTGATAGAGCCTCCGAGGGGCAGGCTTAAAAAGTATGATACCGCACTGTACAGGCGCGGCAGAAGCTATGTGCTGCACAGGGTCATAGGCGTCACCGAAAAGGGCTACCTCATCAGAGGGGACAACACATATACCATAGAGAAAGTCCCCGAAGGCGATGTCATCGGCGTGCTGACGCAATTCAGCCGCGGCGGGAAAAGCCACAGCGTCACCGAAAAGGGCTATCTGCTCTATGTCCGTATATGGGATGGGATATATCCGCTGCGTGCGGCTGTCATGCGGCTCAGGAGCCTACTTATCACATTCCTGCGAAAGACCGGGCTGTACACGGTGGTCAGAGGGATAATAAAGCATGAATGATACTATCCGCTGGCTTTTCCGCGTGCCGGGCAGAAAGAATATCTGCATAGCCCTGCTGACTCTGCTGCAGGGACTTTCGGGCTGCACAGGGGTATTGTATGCTCTGCTGCTAAAGGAGATCGTTGACTGTGCAGTGAACGGCAACAGTCCGGGATTCTACCGCAATGTGCTGGTGATAGCGGGCTTTGTGATAATACAGCTTGGGCTTTCTGCTGCTATACGCCATCTGCGGGAGCTCGCCAAGGCCGATATAGAGAACATTTTCAAATCCCGCCTTCTGGGGAATATCCTGAGAAAGGAATACGGTGCGGTTTCAGCCACGCACACCGCCGAATGGATAAACCGCCTTACTAATGACACGGTAGTGGTCTCCTCGGGTTATGCTGATATCCTCCCGGGGCTGGTGGGTACGGTGGTGCGGCTCATCTCCGCCCTTATCATGATAATCACCCTTGACAGGTGGTTCGCCTGCATCCTCATCCCAGGCGGTATAGCCCTCCTGGGGATAACATATCTGTTCAGAAAGACCCTCAAACGCCTGCACAAGAATATCCAGGAGGCGGACGGAAAGCTGCGGATATTCCTGCAGGAGCACATCGGCAGCCTGATGATGCTGCGTTCATATACGGCGGAGGAACAGACAGAGCGTGAAGCAGCCCGCTGCATGGATGAACACAAGAAGACACGCATGAAGCGGATGCTGCTCTCAAATACTGCCAGCACAGGCTATGGTGTGGCGATGCAGGGGATGTACCTTATAGGCGTGATATACTGCGCACAGGGCATTCTCTCGGGAAATGTGAGCTACGGCACGCTCACGGCCGTGATGCAGCTCATAGGGCAGGTGGAAGGCCCCTTTGCCAGCATATCAGGCTTTATTCCCAGATGGTTCGCCATGACCGCCAGTGCAGAAAGGCTAATGGAGATAGAGAGCCTGGCGGATGACGGGGAGATAAAGGAACTCTCCCGGATAACGGATATATATGAGAACTCATTTGTGGCACTGGGTCTTGAAAATGCCGCATTCACATACACATCGGGAGAGGCTCCCACGGTCTTCGGGAAACTGAGCCTTGAAATAAAAAAGGGCGAATATGTGGCATTCACAGGGCACAGCGGATGCGGCAAATCCACGGTGCTCAAACTCCTCATGAGCATGTACCCCTTAGACAGCGGGGAGAGATACATCACCTGCTCACAGGGGCGGGTGAGCCTTGACCCGTCATGGCGGCGGCTCTTTGCCTATGTTCCCCAGGGGAATGTGCTGATGTCGGGCAGCATAAAGGATATAGTCACCTTCGGAGATGCTGCGCACGCCGATGATGAGGAGCGGATAAAACGCGCCCTGTTCATAGCCTGCGCAGACGGTTTCGTGGATGATATTTCCACAGTCCTCGGTGAAAGGGGCACAGGGCTTTCCGAGGGGCAGATGCAGAGGCTCGCCATCGCAAGGGCAGTCTTTTCCGACAGACCCATCCTTCTCCTTGACGAGGCGACCAGCGCTCTGGATGAGGCCACAGAGAAACAAGTCCTGGAAAATCTGCGGACCCTTACGGATAAGACGGTCATCATAGTGACCCACAGAAGAGCAGCCCTCTCCGTGTGCGACAGGGAAATAGACCTTTCCAACGAACGGCAGATGTAAAACATCCCCGTATAAAGATCATAACGACCTTTATACGGGGATGTGTTTTTGATGTGATCAGTCTTCTCCGGTCTCTGCGATCTTCTTTGCGTTCTCTGCATTTATCTCGGGGAAGAATGACAGGACGGGCTCTTCATCCTTTTTGCCCTTTATGCGCCTGTCGATATAGTTTGAGGTTATCCTGCGCACCAGCGGAGCAAGAGACACCACGCCGATGAGGTTGGGTATCATCATCATGCCGTTGAAGGTATCGGAAATATCCCATGCAAGGCTGGAGGTCATAACAGAGCCCGAGATTATCATAGCGACGAATATCACCTTATATACCTTGACTGCGGTCTGAGCCTTCTCGCCTGCCAGGTATTCCACAGCCTTTGTGCCGTAATGCGACCAGCCGAGGACGGTGGTGAATGCGAACAGCAGGATAGCAAGGGCTATGAAATAACGGCCAAGCTCAAAATCACCGAATTTGAACACGGTGTTGAATGCCTCTGCAACGAGAGTGGAGTCGCTGTCCGTAACGGCTGCACCCGTAGTGAGATCGATAACGCCCGATGTGAGTATAGTAAGTGCTGTCATGGTGCAAACTACCATAGTATCTGCAAACACCTCGAAAATGCCCCAGAGTCCCTGCTTTACGGGCTCCACAACATTTGAGTTTGAGTGTACCATAACAGATGAGCCAAGGCCTGCTTCATTTGAGAACACGCCTCTCTTGCAGCCCATGGTTATGACCTGTTTGAGAGCTATGCCGCCTGCAGCGCCCCATGCAGCCTTAGCAGTGAATGCGCTGGTGAATATGGCACCCAGGGCATTGCCTATCTGACCTGCGTTCCTGAATATGATCACCAGTGAGCCGATGACGAATGCCACCACCATAAAGGGGACTATCTTTTCAGCCACAAGGGCTATCCTCTGCAGTCCGCCGATGACTATGATGCCCACCAGCATCATGAGCAGGACACCCACAATGAGCATATAGAGGCTGACGGCGGAACCGCTTTCGGAGGTGTAGAGTATCTGTGATGAAAGAGGCCTGATATCGAATGCAGATGTGAAGTTCACGACTATCTTGTTTATCTGCCCCATGTTGCCGATACCGAAGGATGCCAGAACAGCACATATCGCAAATATAACTGCAAGCACGCGGCCGACACCTTTCATGCCCTTGTATCCGCCCAGACCGTCCTGCAGGTAGTACATAGCGCCCCCGGACCATTCGCCTTCCTTGTTCTTCCTGCGGAAGTAGATGCCCAGGATGTTTTCGGAGTAGTTGGTCATCATGCCGAAGAACGCCGCTATCCACATCCAGAACACAGCACCCGGGCCTCCCGACATTATTGCCGCAGCCACGCCTGCGATATTGCCCACGCCCACAGTTGCCGCAAGTGCGGTACAAAGTGCCTGGAACTGGGATATAGAGGCCTTTTCTCCCGTGTGCCCCTTTACCTTGTTATCAAACATGCTGCCGATGGTCTTTTTCATCCAGTGACCGATATGTGTCACCTGGAAAAATCCCGTGAGGACGGTCATTATGACACCCACCGCTATGAGCAGCCAGACGCCTATCTTCGTCCACACCAGAGTGTTCACCGCATCGTTTACATCAGTAACGATATCAAGGAACGAATTCATTATCATCATCCTTTATTGGTTTTTCTGACCGATATGTCATACTTTAAGATTTTATCATATAATAAAGGAAATGTCAAGAAAAATGCAAGAAGTTGTTTGTGAAAATTCATTTTCAGAGAAAATATTTTCTAAAAGACATTCAAAACGGGATAAAAAGTGAACATTTTCGTCTGCCTGTCTCAAAAATATTTCTTGACATCATTGTAAAAACTGCGTATAATAATGATATGATACTATGCCATACGGTAAAGGAGCAGATAATGCTTAATATTATATTCGGGGATCATCCCGATGCAATATATAACACAAATGTGTATTTCAACAACACCTACAAGGACAGGTGGATAACAACAGAGCTTGCCAAAGAGGTCATAAAAGCCGTTGACAGGTCTGAGGTGATAGATGAAAAGACCATACACAGCCCTTTGTTCGGCAATATCAGTCCTAAAAGACTGTCGGCAGGCACAAAAACTGTACTGTTGATAGCATTTGACAGGACAAAGATATTCAACGCCTCAAACTGCGGGGATAACTGCGCCGAATATATCCTCCGGATAGCCGAAGACAGGAAGGTACTTATAAATCTCCGTCATCTCATGGATTTCGGCAAGGGAAAATTCAGGATAAAGGTTGTCAATACGGGAAAGATCGTCAATGATATGGGTGAGCTTGTGCTTGAAGCAGGCGAATTTGTATGAGGTGAGTATGAAAGGAAAGCATGAGGTCATAGTATCTAACCGTGATGTCAAATTCACTTTCACGCTTAACAGGAATATCACTGTTGTGCGTGGGAAAAGTGCCACGGGCAAGACGACTTTATATGAAATGATCGCCGAATATACCCGTTTGGGTGATAAAAGCGGCGTTAACATAAAGTGCGACAAAAAATGTGCAGCAATCGTCTATGAGGACTGGTTGGGAGCATTAAAGAAGATAAAGGACAGCATTGTTTTTATTGATGAAGACCAGGATTTTGTCAATTCCCATGAATTTGCACAGGCAGCGAAAAATTCGGATAATTACTATGTGATATTCAACAGAGAGGGAATGCACGAGCTGCCATATAGTGTTGAAGAAATATATGAGATACGCTCTAAGGGCAAATATCATACATTTTCCAAAATGTACAGATTTGACGATAATCATTTGCTCACAGGCAGAAACCGCAGGACAGTAAAGAACGACATTTTTCTCACCGAGGATTCGGGAGCGGGCTTTGAATTCTATCGGGATTATTTCAAGGACAGCGATATTATCTGTGCCTCATCATCTTCAAATTCAAATATATTCAGTTTTCTGAAAGAGCACAAGGACAAGAAAATACTTATCGTTGCCGACGGAGCTGCTTTCGGTTCGGAGATCGACAGAATAATAAAGCTGCAGGATACTGTCAATTTCAGGTTATACCTGCCCGAATCATTTGAATGGTTGATACTGCGTTCGGGACTGATAAAAAATGATGAGCTCGGTTCAATGCTTGATGATCCGTCGGAACATATCGAAAGCTCGGAGCATTTCAGCTGGGAGATCTTCTTTGAAAAATATCTCATCAAAGCGACAAAGGACAAGGTCAACAAGCGGTTCAAATATGAAAAGGGACATATAAATCCCGTATATCTTATTGCTGTACATTCCAAAGCGATAGTAAAAGAAATATTCCCGGAAACGGAATAAGAAAAACGTCA
>JAFPYQ010000350.1 GCA_017394475.1 Oscillospiraceae bacterium
CCATTGAAAGAGCAAGGATACCTGCGATCTTCTTCATATTTCTCACTTCCATTTACGGCATGCGCCAAAAGGCTGCCAAGAAAAAACTATTAAAATACACAAATAATTATATCACAATATATCAGAAATGTCAAACAGGAAATTATCAAATAATCGGCCGCTAATTGTAACTTTTCTGTTTATTGTGTAACAGTCTGTCAAAAAAGCGGCATCAGGAGCCTGAATAACGGCTTTCGGTATGGGTGGCCTTTTCCTTGTACATAAGGTCATCAGCCCGCTTTATCAGTTCATCTACCGAGAGGTGATCGGTTATGAGCTCGAACCATATCCCATAGCTTGCCCTTACTCTGTAGGGCTTCCCGCTGCGGCTGTTGAAGTCTTCAAGATATCTTTTCAGCTTGTCCGTGATTTCAAGACCTCTGTCATTGGGGTCCTTGTCGGTGATGGCAGCAACTATGAATTCATCGCCACCGAACCTGGAGCATATCTCGTTATTCTCTCGTATGCTCTTGAGTGCATCTGCGATGGCATTTATCGCCACGTCACCCTGGGCATGGCCGTATTTGTCGTTGATGGTCTTGAGGCCGTCCATATCCATGGATATGATGATGATATACTTCTTTTCCCCCGATGCCCTTGCCTCTGCCAGTGCATCGTTTATGCGGCTGTAGAAGCCCCTGCGGTTCAAAAGCCCCGTATGATCCATTACATACAATGTCTGCAGGCGGTCTATGACCTTTTTCATCACCGATTTTGAATTGGCATTTTCAAGGGTGCGGTTGAGGTTCCTGGTGTACTTGGTGATGCGGCGGGTATCGTCATTGGGCTGCAGCCCGTCAACTCCGGTGCTGAGAGCGGTTATGCCGTACCCGATGGACAGTTCCTGGAAATGCACGGGCCAGAAAAGCAGTATATTGTACTTATCCACCGCTTCGCAGAAGTTTTTCGGTGCCTTGCTGCAATAGGGGCGGGCAGGGGTGCCGTCCAGGGTCTCACAGAGGATGAGCTTTGTTTCTGTCTGTTGTGTGTCGCTGTGGATATACTTGCTGTAGTCATCACTGATGCTCATGAAATCTTCGCTTATGCAAAGGGCATAGTAATACCAGCTGTACATCATGGAATACTGGATGATATAGTCCGATACCTCCTGCAGGCTGCCTGCAGAGCCCACATAATCGTCAAGGTAGGACATATACATATCCGCCTCTGCATCCGCATTGAGCATACCGAACAGTGGGGATATCTTTCCGCTGGATTCGCGGTAGTCGATAGGCGCGCATCCGCAGGACTGGGAGAAGACTATGGCGTGATCCACGGGATAGAAGGTATCCACCGTCCTGCCTTCAAGGACTGCGATGATGGTATCTACGGCTTTTTCTCCCGCAAGATCGGTGTTCTGCTTTGCGGTGGTGAGCCTCGGGATATGGAACTTCTCCTCGAATATGCCGTCAAAGCCCGTGACTATGATATCCTCGGGTACCTGATAGCCGTGATTTTTGAGCCATCCGCACACCGCCATGGCCATAGAGTCGTTGGCACAGATGAATGCCTCCGGCATATCGAGCCCTGAGCGGGCGAATCTGTCCATTTCCGAAAGTGCGGGCTTTGTCCAGAACTCACCGTAGAGGATGCGGTCATCATCGAGCCGCAGACCATGCTGAGCCATTACACGGCGGACACAGTCTATCCTCTCCTCGGAAAAGGAGTTGCCCCTCTGACCACCCATGACATTTATCACTCTGCATCCGTGCTTCTCTATAACATGGCGCACGATGCTCTCAAATGCCGTGGAATAGCGGTATTCGATATTAAAGCACCCTTCTGTATACTTATCAACGCTTACAACGGGTATATCCCTCTTTTTGCATTCGCTCACGATGCGGTCGTAGATGGATCTGTCCTTGATGGATTCACCGAGAATTATCATCCCGTCAAGGATATCGTAGTCGATAAAGCCGTAGACAGAGCCTTCGCCCCTTGAATACGAGTCGTCATATTTCAGGTCTTCCGAGGAATGATAAACAAACAGCTTACAGCCGTATTCATTGGCGCGTCCGGCAACGGCATGGAAAAAATCGTCCTGCAGATATTCCTTCAGCATGGATATCACAAGGCCTATACAGCGATGTCCCCTGATCACGGATGTTCACCTCCCAATGTCACATTATGCACGGTTCTTGACAGATGCTCTTACCCAATTCTATCATATAAAACGGGTCATGTCAATCGTATTTTATTAAGATGGTGTTGCTTTTTCGTATGATGTTATCACACAAAGCCGTTGGTACCGAAGGTGAGCAGTTCCTCAGCGTTTTTCAGCGCCGTTTCCGTTATCTCCTCGCCCACCATGATCCTTGCAAGCTCTGCCTTTCTCTCCTCTATACCAAGAGGATAGACCTTTGTATAGGTGCGGGTATCGTCGCTCTCCTTTTCGATGAGCATGTGAGTATCGGCGGCGGCGGCTATCTGGGGCAGATGTGTGACGCACAGCACCTGCTTCTGCGATGCCACTTCCTTCAGCTTTATGGCTATCTTCTGGGCAGCCCTGCCCGAAACGCCTGTGTCTATCTCATCGAATACAAGGGTCTGAGCCTCATCGGACACCACATTTTTGAGAGCCAGCATTATCCTTGAAAGCTCACCGCCCGAGGCGATCTTTGAAAGGGGGCGAAGGCTCTCGCCCTTGTTGGCGGCTATGAGGAACTCCACCGTGTCCATCCCGTGCTCTGTGAGCTTGCCCTGTGTTATCTGTGCCTGTATCCGCACATCGGGCATATTGAGGAATGACAGCTCATTCTGCACCTTTTCGGAAAAAAGCTCTGCTGCCGCACTTCTCTTTGCGGAAAGCTCCTTTGCCTTGACGCTGACGGTATGCAGCAGGTCAGCGCGGTGCTGTGTCAGCTCCTCTATCTTCTCGGATGTATCATCTATGGCTTCGAGCTCGTTCTGTGCGTTCTCATAGGCTCTGAGCACATTGTCAAGGGTGGGGCCGTAACGGTGTTTAAGGGATTCCACCACATTCTGCCTTTCGGTAAGGGCTCTGAGCCTGCTGCCGTCTAAATCAACGGATTCCGAGAGATAGCTTATCTCATCGGCAATGTCTGACAGTTCTATGAGCAGCTTGTCAAGTCTGTCACTGACAGTATTGTAGCGGGGGGAATACTCCGTTATGCTGTTTACCTCGTTCTGAGCCTTTCTGATGAGCTCATCCGCTGCATCCTCCTCATCCGAGGAAAGGCAGGCAAGGGCAGTGCCCAGTGCATCCGCGATCATCTCGCTGTTGCGCAGGATATCCAGTTCCCTGTCGATCTCCTCATCCTCGTTCTCTCTGAGTTCGGCGGCACCTATCTCCTCTATCATTTCCCTGAGTTCTTCCGAGCGCTTTGAAAGCTCGTTATGCTCTATGGTACAGCGGCGCAGTTCCCTTGATACATCCTGCAGTGCCCTGAAATCCCTGCGGTAATCCGCAAGGTCATCGGTGAGACCGCCGAAGCCGTCCAGTACATCTATATGCCTGTCGGTATCAAGGAGTATCTGATTGTCATGCTGGCCGTGGATGCTCACCAGAAGCGAGCCTATCTCACGCATGACTGAAACTGTGACAGCCCTGCCGTTGATGCGCGCGGTGCTTTTGCCGTCCGCATTTATCTCCCTTGTGAGGGAGAGCTCGTTATCCTCGGCGGAAATGCCGAATTCCGAGAGCTTGTCCGCTACTGACGGTGAGATATCGGTGAAAAGTGCGTTTATTTCGGCTTTATCGCACCCTGTCCTCACTATATCCTTGGTGACGCGCTGCCCCAGGACGGAGTTTATCCCGTTTATAAGGATGGATTTGCCTGCGCCCGTTTCTCCCGTGAACACGTTGAAATGCTCACCGAATGAGATATTTGCCTGTTCTATTATTGCCAGATTGTTTATATTTAGTTCTTTGAGCATAGCTTTGTGATCTGCATTTCTTGCATATTATCCTTGCTGCGCAGCTTATACGCAGCAGACATTAAACAGTATAGCACATCGCGGAGAAAATTTCAAGATGGATAGACAGAATATTTGATAATTCGATATCTGCCCTATGATCAAGATGAAATTTTACAGAGATATTGACATCCTTCCGATTTTGTGATATGATATCAGATGAATTTGAAATTCATTCTCATTTTATGTATTCCGGAGGGTCCTTGATGCCTGATAGTATAGATAAACTCATTTCCTATATGGAGTTCCCCTTTGTGAGGTACGCCTTTGTGGTGGCACTGCTCATCGCACTGTGTTCCTCGCTGCTGGGCGTCACACTTGTGCTCAAACGCTTTTCCTTCATCGGTGACGGGCTTTCTCACGTTGCTTTCGGGGCTATGTCAATCGCAGCTACTCTGCCTGTGATGATAAAGGAAGCGGCTGTGGGGCTTTCCGCCTCGGGAGAGCTGTCTCCGGGGCTTCAGAGCATAGTGGATAAGCTTTCCGCCATGAACAACAATGCAGTGGTGCTGCCTGTGACTATTCTGTGCGCAGTGCTGTTATTGAGGACGGGGCAGAACACTAAGATAAAGGGAGATGCCGCCATTGCCATGATCTCTGTGGGAGCACTTGCCATCGGTTATCTGCTGATGAACCGTTTCCCCTCGGGTACAAATATATCCGGGGATGTATGCAGCAGTCTTTTCGGCTCTACCTCCATACTTACCCTTGATAAGAGCGATGTTACCATGTGCGTGATCATGCTTGTCATCGTGATGACTGTCTATGCACTGTTCTACAATAAGATATTCGCTGTCACCTTTGATGAGGCATTCATGAAATCCGCAGGGGTGAATGCGGATGCCTACAATCTGCTTATAGCCGTTGTCATCGCATTTATCGTGGTGCTTGCCATGAATCTGGTTGGGTCGCTGCTCATTTCGGCGCTGATAATCTTCCCCGCACTGGCTGCCATGCGCCTGTTCAACAGCTTCAGGAGCGTTATGATATGCTCTGCGGTGCTGTCCGTCACCTGTGCTGCTTCGGGCATCCTTGCCTCTATGCTGTTATCGACTCCGGTGGGCTCTACGGTGGTGGCAGCCGATCTGATCTGCTTCATTATCTGTTCTCTTGTTTCGGGCATAAAGAGGAGAGCATCCACATGATGAAAAAGCTGCTGCTCTGTATCATCGCTGCTGCCGCAGTGTTTGCAGTCTCCTGTTCGGGGCTCTCCGCTCCCCGGAAGGACAAGGGTGATCTTGTCGTCACATTCATAGATGTGGGAAAGGGTGACTGCATACTTATCGAGCACTACGGGCAGACTGTCATGATAGACACGGGCTATGAAAAGACCTCCTCGGATGTGCTGACTTTCCTTAAGAATTCGGGTGCGGAAAAGCTCGATCATCTCATCATCACCCATTATGACAAGGATCATGTTGGGGGCGCTGCTGCTATAGTCCAGGCGATAGATGTGGGTACGGTGTATCTTCCCGCCTATGAGGGCAGGGGATTTGCCTTCAAGTCCTTTATCAATGCGGTGAGGGAAAAGAATATAAGAGCCGTGACCATCACAGAGGATACAGACATTACCATAGGCGAGTGCGTGCTCACCATCTTCGCCTCGGATATAGAGTACATCAATGAAAAGGGCGAGGAAGGCAATGACAATGACTGCTCCCTTGTGATATCCGCAGTATTTGACAAGGACAGATACCTTTTTGCAGGTGATCTTGAAAGGGATGGGATAGACTCGTTCCTTACAAAGGGTCGCGGCACCTTCGATGTGGTAAAGATGCCCCATCACGGGGAAAAAGAAAAGAATTCCGAAGAATTCATATCCGCTGTGGCACCGAAGATAGCGGTCATCACCGACAGCAGGGAAGAAAGTGCAGGAGGAAAACTCGTAAAGCTTCTGGAAGAAAACAAGTGCGCTGTTTACAGGACGGCAGAATGCGGCACTATCCGCATAACGAGCAAGGGAGAGGGCAGATACACCGCAGACAGGCTGGGATAATGCCCTTTCAAAGCTTGCTTTTAACAAGCAAGTGTGAGCCGCAGGCTCATTTCCATTCAGTAG
>JAFPYQ010000351.1 GCA_017394475.1 Oscillospiraceae bacterium
CGGTAAAGCCCTTGATCTCCTCCTCCAGCGTGGAAAGATTTCCGCCCCACACGCCTGTCTGACGGCAGTCGGAGTTTATCAGCTTTTTCAGCTTGATGTCTCCCAGCTGACGCATGAAAGTGTCCATAAAAACGGACTTGAATTTCAGCGCAGACCGAATGATCTCATCAAAGCCCACCGCATATCCCTCAAGGCGCTTGAACATGATGCCGTCCTCGGTGAGCAGGGAGAGATCCTCTCTCAACTGTGCCGTCACGGCTCTGGCGTGTTCAAGACAGTTCTGGTATTCGCTGATGATGCACACGCAGTCCTTTTCCATGTGGTCAAGGACGGTATAAGGCCTGTCATAGGCAAGGGTATAGTATTTATCCAGATTTGTGAGGGTTATGCCCCCTCTGACACATTCAAGGTCCCGGGCAATGTGCTGTCTGATCTTATCGGTCAGCTTGCCGCGGACAGAGGCGGAAAGCGCCTCCAGCCTGCTTTCAAGGCTCTCCCTGTCCGGGAAGATGATCTCCAGCGCCGGAAAGACTGTGATGCTTTCCACGGCATCGGTGCGCCTCTGGCTCTCGGTGTCGAAGTATGCAAGGGTGTCGATCTCGTCGCCCCAAAGCTCCATTCTGACAGGCCTGCTTTCCGATACGGGAAAGATATCAACTATCGACCCGCGTACAGCGAACTGTGCCTGCCCCTCCACCTGCTCGGTGCGGGAATAGCCTGCGGCAATAAGCCGGCGTGTCAGCTCCTCAAGGCTTATCTCGCCCCCCTGCTTGAGCGCAAAGGAATACTCCCTTAGCTTCTCCGGCGGAACGGTGGCCTGCATCACCGCCTCTGCCGATGCGGCGATTATCCTGCATTTCCCCTCTGTGAGCTTTGAAAGCGCCTCGATGCGCTTATGCTCATACTCCCGGGAGATCCCCTCCATGAAAGCAAAGTTGAGATCCTTGGCAGGGAAGAGGCAGGCAGTCTCACTTCTCGACAGCTCGTTTATGTCCGACACCAGCCGCGTACAGGCCGCCTCGTCGTCGCAGATCACCAGTATCTGCCTCTGTGCCGACATTTCCAGTGCAAGCAGTGCCTTGTGGATGTTTGAAACTCCCGTTACCGCGCAGGGCGTATAGCCTCCGTCAAGGGTGCGCTTCAGATCGCGGTAAAAGGGGAGTGAGGAGCATATTTGTGAGAATATATCCATAGCTGTTATTCCTCTCGGCCGTCAGTTGAACTTGTTCATCGCATCGCCTGTCTTCCCCTGCAGGATCAGCTCCGCCGCCGGCAGGACGTTGGCGAATACGCCGGAGAGCTTTTCTCTCTCCTCGTCGGTGAACCTGCCCAGCACCCAGTCCTTCAGATCATAGTCCGGGTGGGGCTTCTTGCCTATCCCTATCTTGATTCGGGGAAAGTCCTCGCTGCCGCAGCATTCGATTATGCTCTTCAAGCCGTTGTGGCCTCCGGCAGAGCCCTTTCGCCGTATGCGCATCACGCCCACGTCCAGCGAGATGTCGTCAAATATCACCAGCACGTTCTCTATAGGTATCTTGTAGAAGCTCATAGCCTGCGCTATCGCCTCGCCGCTAAGGTTCATAAAGGTCTCCGGCTTCATCAGCAGGCATTGCTTGCCCCCCACCGATGCCACCGCGGTTTTCGCCTTGAATTTGTAGGTGTTCACCGACACCCCCAGCTTTTCCTCTATCGCCGACATAGCCATGAACCCCGCATTGTGCCGGGAACGCTCATAGTCGATGCCGGGATTACCCAGCCCCGCGATGATGAACTCCGGCTTGCCGCCCTGCGGCTCCTCTTTCTTTGATATACGGTCAAACACATCCCAAATGCTCATAAAAACTCTCCTTAAAATACATCAACGCACAATAACCCCGTCTCGGTACAAGACGGGGTGTTGTTTTTGGGGCTATTTTATTATAGCATAGATTTTGGGGTTTGTCAAACTATTCTTTTACATGATCATATCTTATGCTTTGACTTATATACTCAGCGAAAGATAAACTACATTTATTTACGAATGATAATTGATTGGTATGACAAAGCATTGAAAGCAAATTTGACTGCGTTAACCGGATACTCAACAGTACCCCTTTCATCTAACGGGTCACTAAATATGAGTGTACTATTATCTTTATCATACCCAATGAGAACCATACACTGTTCATTTTCGGGGAAAATGATCGTAAAGTTGCCTTCTGCGCTCCATATCGCATCTTTGCCCCGATCTTTCATCCCAACAGTGCCCCAAATTATTACAGGGCATCCGTTATCTATTTCAGTATAAAAATCATCAAAGTTGTTTTTCAGCATATTCTGTTCAACAGTATAATCGGATATTTTATTCGCTGCTAAATAATCATCGATCGTTTTTTTCAGCACCGGGCTGTAGCATCCGTATGAATTAACTGTTTCTCTTGGATCACCGCAAAAATAATCATTCGGATTTACCCACAGCGCTGTTGAATCTGCCGGACGTTTCGACATTGGCAAATAATCCAAAAGATCCGTTTTATCACACTTGATCCCATAGTAGTTCAGAACGATGGCTGCTGATGTGATTTCGCTTCCGTTCGGAAGCTCCGGATTCTGCTGGATATTTTTTACCGGAAGAACAACTCTTGACTCTTTGACATTAGGCTTAACATCAGACGACATTTCTTCTGTGTTCTCTGAAGAATCATCTTTTATAGCTATTGATTCATTTTCCTGTGATGATACTATCTCGTTTTGTGTCGATGCTTCTGACACTTCTACAGCTTTGCTCGATGCAGCCAGTCCCGCCGACGAATTTCCGCTGTCCCCGCAGGCGGCGAGCGAAAATGCCATTAATGCCGCAAGAGCGGCGGCTATTCGTTTCTTCATAATAATTCCTCCCAACTTTTAGTACTTATAAGTACTACCAATCACATTATACTATGAAAGTATGCTAAAGTCAATAG
>JAFPYQ010000352.1 GCA_017394475.1 Oscillospiraceae bacterium
ATATCCTCCCATACCCCCTGCAAAGCTGATGGTGCCCTTCATGGAGCACAAAGCAGATAAGATAGCCGATGATATCGCACATATGAAAGAACGGGCATACCCGAAAGCGGGAATGATAGTGCGGATGAGGCACAAAAGATTCATGAAGCCCTATCTGAAGCTGCAGAAATATGCGGACTACCCCTTCACCATATCCGATGACTGCATCGGATGCGGGCTTTGCAGCAAGGTCTGTCCCTGCAGCAACATCAGCATAAAAGAGCACCGTCCCGAATTCCTGCATCACTGTGCCAACTGCATGGCCTGCGTCACATGCTGCCCGAAACGCGCCATCGGCTATGATATACATTCGGGGGGGATGGAACTGCTGAACGCATCGGGAAAGGATACTCCCATCACAAAGATCATGGGGCTGCCCGCAAAAAGAAAGCTGTACCGCAACCCATATATCACGGTACAGCAGCTCACAAAGAGCGTGATCATTACAGGAGATGATGAAAATGGCAAGAAGACCCGTACTTGAAGGCGGAAAACGGGATGAGATAATAGATGCCGCAACGGAGCTTTTCTTTGAACACGGCTATGAGGCCACCTCGGTGCGCATGATAATGGACAAGGTGGGCGGAGAGATAGGGATGTTCTATCACTATTTCAAGTCAAAGGACATGCTCTTTGACAAGGTGGTGGAAAAGTTCTTCAAAAGTTATACGGACAAATTTGAACTGCTGATATCCGGCTGCGGCACTCCCGAAAAATTCACGGAGGCTTTCCTGCCCCTGTACGCACAGTCTATGGAGCAGTTCGGCAGGCTCAAGGACAATATGCACTGGTCCATACAACTTGCCATGCACAGCAGGACGCTTATGTCCCTGGTACCTGTGATAACTTCGGTGATACGCACATGGGATACCGACAATCCCACTCCCACAGGGATACTGGCGGGTCAGCTCATCTACGGCATATCCGCCACCCTCCATTCACCGGAATTTGAGAGGATGACGACCGATGAACAGAAAAAGTGCATCCTCAGATATATATACAGTGTTCTGCGGGGATAAGCCCCCATCAGCAGAAAGGAGCAGCTTATGCGTATTTTTGCACTGCAGCTCGATAATGAGCTCAAAGGTATCGATCAGAGAAAAGCATACATAGAGAGCCTTATCGCAAAGCTCCCCTCCCCCGATCTCGTTGTGCTGCCCGAGCTTGCCCTGTGCAGCTATATGGCAAGTATGGAGATATGGAAGTATGCAGACGACCGCGGGAAGGATACATCCGCATGGGCAGCAGAGCTCGCACGCAAATATGATACATTTATCGGTGTGGGATATCTTGACAAGACAAACAGTGATTATTACAACCGATATATGATAGCAGGCAGGGACGGCATCTGCGGCCATGTCACCAAATCCGAGGGTGAATCCGCAGTATTCAGGCGCGGCGATTTCGGCAGCATAATCAGCACTCCCTTCGGGAATGTGGGCGTGGGGATATGCTTTGATTCACGGAGAAAGCATTTCTATGACAATGTGAAGGACAAGGAGCTTTCACTGATACTGTTCCCCCACGGCTGCCCCGCAGATCCAAAAAAGCCCGATAAGGAGCGTGCCGAGAATGACAAAAGGTGTATGCTCTATGTGGATTCCTTTGATGTTCCCGTGGTCTACGCCAACTGCACGGGAAAGCTGGAATTCATGCCCGGCAAAATGGGGGAAATGATGGCAAAGAGCGGTTTCAGGATGAACGGCATGAGCAAAATATACGCCCATGATATGAAGCCTGTACAGACCGATGTCAGTGAAGCCGTGGGAGCAGATGTGGACATCACCCCCAAAAAGCGCAGCAAGGATATAAAGTTCTACGGTGAGGATATCCTCCCCGGCAACTTCCTGTTCAGGCAGTTCATCCTGAGACCCGACACCGAGGCGGGGATAAGGATGTATGAGGCTGCCAAGGCGCAGCGGATGTGATCAGTTGATGGATGCCCAAAGAGGCATCCGTGGTCAGGTTTCAAGCCATTGTCAGCGTCCGGGTCCGGAAAATATCAAATAACAAACGCCCTCACCGCATCATCGGTGAGGGCAACACTGTCACAGGATATTTACATCTATCTCTTTTCGCTGCTCAATGATCTGTAAGTCGGGATCATCGGGGGAAACATATTTTTCATAATACCATCCCCAGTATTTTTCATAAAGACCTACATCAAAACCCGCTGCTGCCAATTTTGCTATCATTACTATATTTGATAGTTTATCCGGATTTATCGTAAAATATGTTTCAAGATAATATCTGTTTTTTGACCGATCAAAAGAGCGTATCAAGCATTTTATGTCCCTGTAGATCACATAAGGATCATACCTATATGCTTTTGTTATCTCGGACTTGTGAACGACCTTAATGCAGCTGAACTCATCGGGTCTGTCATAATAGGGAACAAATCCGTTTTCCAGATCCTCCCTGTCGGAAGATGTCAGCTCAATATCCCCGGGCTCTATCGGAATATACTTATAGTACCTCTCATAAAAAGAAGGTTCCCATCGCTCGATACTTTCCTTTTGGTCTTCTATATCTTCCTCGGTACAAAAGCTGAAACCCGCCTTATATTCTTTGCCCCGATATACACACCAGGTACCGTCCTTTATCATCATTCTCTCCTCGCTGCCCATTAAACTATGCTGATGTTTTCCTTTTCTGTCCTTGCCGATAATACGGATACACCGCAGCAGTACCGCCACCCGTTAAGACACGGGTACAAACAATTCATCTATAAGCTCTATCGCCTTTTCGTACTTTTCAACATAGCTGCCCGTAATGCGCACACATCTGAAACCGAAACGCTCGTAGAGCTGTTCTATCCTGTCGCTGTAAAGCTGCCTGTTTTCCTCTATCGCCTTGCTGCGGTCACCGTCCTGTACCCATGCCACATCGGGCTCGGCGTGGAGTATCAGATCATAGTGATTGAGGGCAGCGATGCTTTCCGCAAGACGGATATTTTCCTCGCTGCCGTTTTCGAGGAAATCCATGAAAAAACGGGTGATAAGGCAGTCTGTGTCCTCTATGAGCACCTTGTTGCTGTGTTCTGCGAGGCGCAGCTCCTTTGCCTTATGTTCAAGGAGTATCCTTGTAAAATCCTCTGTGAGCATCATCTCATCGGTGCCGGAAAGCTCGGACAGCTTGCGACCCACCTCTTCAAGGTAATTGGTATGATAATGATGGGCAAGATTTATGGTCAGCACCGACTTTCCGCAGCTCTCCGACCCTATGATGAGCACCTTTTTCACATAGTAGGGACGCACGAACATGGGCAGCCAGTCCCAGTGGCCGTACACATCAGCGCGTATAGCTGTGGAGTTGTATTCATCCCGCTTGAAGATGTACAGCTCACTTTCGGGATAGCACACGTTCCAGAAGCTCGATTCATCATAGTCGCTGCCGCAGAATACCACATCTATCTTCTGCCCCACAGCCTCTCTTACCTTCCGACAGTCCTCCTGCCAGTATTTTTCGGTGTATTCCGCCTTGGTTTTCAGCTTATCCTCCAGAAGGATGATCTTCACATTCCCGATATGCTGTGTCAGTGTATAGACCCAGCGGTACTTTATCTTCACATCAATGTCCGAATCATCGTTTCTGTAGGATATGACCACATAAAGCTGCTCACACATGGATGCAGCTTTTATTATGCACTCCATATGCCCGTTGTGCATGGGATTGAAGGAACCGCCGTACATCCCCACATGGTATTTCATCCCAGCCTTTATATCGTCCTTCATGCTGCATCAGCCTCCGCTCTTACACTGTTGTTTTTTGAATCCTTCATCCACTTTATGAACATTATCACCGCATTGACAAGATAGACTATCCACATCAGCAGCACAGCCACGCTCTGGCCATCCCCGAAGCAAGCCACCACCCACATGAGAACGGACACCGCATCCACTACGATCCACACTATCCACTGTTCTGTAAACCTTTTTATCATCAGTATCTGAGCCACTATGGAAAGTACCGTGCTCATACTGTCAACTATGGGGAGATTGCCTCCGAGCATTTTCAGCACAAAGCTGTAGCCCGCGATGCCCGCAGCACTGATGATGACCACCATGAGATCCTGCAAAGGGGTCATTCGCTTTTTTGTGACCTCCTGCTTTGTTTCATCTATATTCTTTTTCCACACGAACCATCCCAGGATATTTGTGGGGAAATAGTACAGTAGATTGAGCATCACATCACCGTAATACTTTGCCTGCCAGGCAACTATGGCATAGAGCACCACATTGACGGTACCGAATATATATGTTGACATCTTTCCCATGCCGCACAGGATAACACAGGTGACACCTGTAAGTGATGCGGCGACAGACAGTGCAGTATCCCCGAGATACAGCGATATGCCCAGCAGCGCCGCATTTGCGAATATGAGCCAGAACACATCCGCTTTCTTCCATCCCACAAGCTCGTTATGAATGAATTTCCCGATCCTTTCCATATCATCTGTCCTTTCTGTCCCACTTGTTAGTATTTAGTATGTACTAAGTATAGTATATTTTCACTACTATGTCAAGCTAAATATAAAAATTTGTGAGAACCCACAAATTTTTATATTGTATTTTATTCTTTTTGCTTAGTTTTTGCTTTCTTTGTAAGGAAATGAACGGCGATACCGAGAACGGCAGTCATAAAATATACATCTGCAGCCATGCCGAAGGGATATAGCTCAAACCAGAGTGTGCGCAGATCGGGTATGATCATACGGTCTACCTGCCGGTGATCTGACATATTATATACATCTGTGACCGGACGCTGAAGGTCGGGTATCTGTTTGTCGTTATTTCTGACAAAACGGCATGGATAACCGCCCACAGCAGCATTGTGATAAAATATACCGTGATAAGGCTCATAGTTGTTCCAGTCAGTCTTTTCATTCTCCATCACTGCAGAAAGCTTAAGAGAAAAGTCTGTTTCACAGAGTACCTGTGATTTTGACCAGAACGCATATTCAGGTCTGCCGTCATGTATCATCACCGCAATAGAATCCTGTTTTTCAGTGTCGCCCAGCATATAGTCTATATACCGCGAATACTCCTCCGCTGTTCCCGTTTCGGGCTCAACTCTTTCGGACTGCTTGTTGTTTAGTGAACAGATATACAGACCGTTGGGAAGTTTTTTTGATTTTTCTTCAAGTGCTGTACAATAATCATTCGTGACAAAAAAGATCAGCTTTGCATTTGAATTTGCTACAGATATGCGTTCATACTTATCGGGAATAGAAAACCCGAATAATGAGGGATGAAATATAACTAACAGAACGGTAATAACAAGAGTTATCGGAACAGAAAGAAGAAGTATAAACAAAACAGGATGTTTGCTTATGAACTCTTTCATATCATCATCATCCTTTGTGTCATCCCATTGCCTCTACCTGTACAAAAGTGCAGGTCTGGGGGTACTGACCGCTTATGATGGTCACATTCCAGTCAATGCCGATATCATCTGTATAGAGATGGATATAGTTCTCGGGCACGCCCTCAGGGATATCCACGTAATATGCAAGGGCAGCACCCTTTTCAAGCTCATATTCCTCGCCGCTCCCGCTGTCCTTCCATACACCGCCCGAGGAGGCATCATAGGTGCCGTGTCTCAGCTGTATCTTCGCATCATCATACAGCGAGACAGCCATTACCACCTGCTGTGCATCCCCTGCTATGTCCTCTCTCACGGGATAGCCCATGAAGCTCAGTATATTTTCCGAAGGCTCGGTGATGATGAACATACCCGCATTTTTCGGGGCAAATTCCATGAACCTGCGCCACTTTGAGGGCAGCCTGTCGAACATGAAATCCTCATAAAGGTATTTCGCTTCATCATCCTCGTAGGGCAGGTCAAATGAGGAAGTCAGCATGATATCCGGGTTCTCGGGGTCGGCATATTCGATCTCTGCCTGCAGCCTGTCATCGCTGAAACGGATGTCAAAGACCTCTCCGGGAGCGGTGAAAAGCACATCGCCGCTGTAGTTCATAACATCATTCTGCTTGCTGTAAAGACAGGTATAGATATCATCATTGTACCAGGTGAGATTTGCACCCACCAGCGGGTCTATCCTGCCGGAATAAAGATCAAACACCGCATAAACGCTCCAGTGCGGGTTCACATGGCCTTCTATGACTATCTTGTCCCCTACCTGCTCGGTGCCCATGATCTGATTCATGCCGTATTCGGAGAGCACATATTCCGCATCATTGTATATGAAAGTGGTGCCTTCATAGGATATCTCAGGCTCTGCAAGTCCGAACTGATACTTTCCGTAATAGAACCTGTCTGTCTCATCCATGCTGATGACAGTGCCTTTATCATCCGTGCAGACCTTGTAGACAGCCACGGGCATCTCACGGTCCCATGTGTCGGGATAGAGGAAATTCTCATCTGATATCCTGTCGGAAAGATCGTATTCCGCAGCACCCGAAAGATGAACGGTGTCACTTGCGAAATTCCCTGCGATATACCTTCTTTCGGAATAGTCATCCTGCACCGTTTCCTCATTATGGTCAAGCTCCTGCAGCAGCACTTCACCGTTCTCATGCCGCCAGCACAGGGCATAGAACTCCTTGTCCTTCTTTATGGGCTCGTCCACCCTCACGCCGTTTTCGCGATGGAGCACCCAGTGGAAATTGTATCTGCGTGAGCGGGACTCATCCCATGAAGGAGCAGCGAACAGGTAGTAGGACGACATGCTGTCGCCGTTGCCCACCTCCTCCATATAGAGAAGGTCCTCGCCGTCGGTGCGGCCGATGTAGCAAAGCCCCGATGCGGTATCTTCCATTACGCCTGCCTCATAGTATTCCCGCTGATCCTCGGGTAGCACCTCTGTTGAGAGCTCGGGGCAAGTCCATGTGAATCTCATGGTCTTTGCCATGCTGTCGGTATCATCCGTTTCAAAGACAAGAGTACCACTGGCTTTGAAGCCGTCGGAAAGGCGGGTGAAGGTGGTGGTGCCATCCTCCGCGATATCAAATGAAGCATAGTCTTCCCCGGTCTTTGTGTCCTCAAGGAACCATTTCCCGCTGACAAAGGCACTTACATTCTCCGGTGAATCCAGCTTCACGGGAGC
>JAFPYQ010000353.1 GCA_017394475.1 Oscillospiraceae bacterium
AAGCGTTAAACTCCGGGTTCGGGCAGAGCCCGATGCGCCGTAGGCGCCTTTATTCGTATTTGTTCTGTAATCCCGTCAGTCTCCTCATAGACTCTTTACTAAGAAAATGCTTAATGGTGTTGGAGTTCATTATTCCAATATAAAAAAACATATCTTTTGTGGATGGGAACATAGATGATCCTGCACTATCAAATGCACCATTATAAGAACTGAATCTAAAACAAGTATCTGCTGAAGATAAAGCATTCCAAGTAATGGATTCTTTAAAATATAAATGTTTACTCCTCAAGTTGGCTTTTGAATTTTCTAATTCAAAACCGTTCTCGCCCCATTTTAGTATGTACTCATTGTTGCCATACCATTTTCTGAAATTTCCTCCTTTGTCATAAGGTATCCATTTCTTCTTGCCTTCACAATAATCAGAAACAAAATTATGAACCTCATACCATAATTTCAAAAAATAATCATTATTGCCAGTGTCCATTCCTTTTTTTACAGGAATAAGATCACCTAAAAGTTTACCATTCTCAAACGCCTTAACAAACGCCTCACTTACCCAATACGCCACCGGCATACCCGGTATCTTAGAGAAGTTGTCCTGCTTTGCTGCAAAGCGTTTATCCCCACTCAAAAAAAGCTCGCACTTTTCATTTTCGCCCACTGTATCTACAAGACGAACATAAGTACCCTTGTAATCCTTGATATGACCGCTCATTACAAACGCCGTTGTCTGTACGACCTCACCGCCTATCTCATCAAATGCCCTTGCGCCCAAATGTGCCATATTTACAGTAGTCTTGTGCATCAGCTTTACACGCAGGTTCTCATAGCTTGACAGGAACATCCATGCGTGCTGTGTGATCATAGCATAAAAGCCCTTTGGTTTTGCAAGCTGTGCGCATTTCTCTATAAAACAAGCAAAAAGATCGCTCTTGCTGTCGGGGAAGTTTGTCTTGACATAATCGGAAAGCCTTGCATTCATACCGCTCCCGCCCATATACGGCGGGTTGGTGCATACCACATCATATTTCTGCCCGAGGATGTTGTATATCTTCATCATCATGTCAAGCTGCCGCTGAGTGATGCCGAACACGGGTATAAAATTCGACACAGCCTCATCAATATCCTTCGGTGCAGTAACGGTCATAAGGGAACCGTAGGTGTCCGCATAGGTGAACTGCTCCGTAAACAATCTTATGCTGCCTTTAAGCATAGATGTATCAACGCCCATGACATCGGCAAAGTTGGCGAGGTTGGGCTGATTTTCGGGACTGAATATGCGGCGGTTATACTGTCTTGCCTTCATCATAACGGCAAAATACGCAAGCTGATATGCACGGCGGTCTATATCAAGACCATACAGATTGTGGCGTATGATAGACTGTGCCGCATCACGCTCGCTCCAGCCGCAGCTAACATATATCTGCATCAGTACATCAAGGCATACACAAGTATATGTCCCGAGCCCATGCAGGGATCAAGAAATTTTATCTGCTCCGGCTGAATGTTTTTGTACTCTGCCCGAATTTTAGCAAGCTCCTCCCTGACGGATTCTTCCTGCTCCGCCTCTTCAAGATAATATTTCCAGTCTGCATCCTCAGGCTTGCCGTGTCCCTCTGTCCACAGCCTGCCAAGAGAGTTTTCCACCATGTAGCGGAC
>JAFPYQ010000354.1 GCA_017394475.1 Oscillospiraceae bacterium
AGTATGGACGCAACACCGTCAAGTATCCTGATGAAGGGTATCTCACCGGAAAGGAACCTGTGTACGAGTATCTCATTTGCGGCATTTATTATGGCACCGGATGTGTTTTCCGGACACAGAGCCGCCCTGTATGCAGCCGCCAGCGGCGTAAACACCTCACTGTCGGGCTTTGCAAAGGTAAGTGTGCCTAAATCCGTCAGAGAAAGGGGCTTTGCTGTGGAGGGATATCTTTCGGGATATGTGATGGCAAGCTGTATGGGCACTGTCATATCAGGAACGCCCATCTGCGCTATGACCGCATTGTCGGTGAATTCCACAGCAGAATGGACTATGCTCTGCCTGTGGATGACTATCTCCACCTTATCCGGAGTTACCCCGAACAGATGGCACGCCTCGATGAGCTCAAAGCCCTTGTTCATCATAGTGGCGCTGTCTATGGTTATCTTGTTTCCCATAGACCAGTTGGGATGGGCAAGTGCCTGTGACACAGTCACATTCTCAAGCTCAGCCCTTGTCCTTCCGTAGAAAGGCCCGCCGGATGCGGTGAGGATTATCTTCTTCAGCTCTTCCTTCGGCCTGTTCGATGCCATAAGGCTCTGGAATATGGCACTGTGCTCGCTGTCTATGGGCAGTATGGGCACATCATTGCTCTTTGCAAGACCCATTATATATGCGCCGCCTGCCACAAGGGTCTCCTTGTTAGCAAGGGCAACGGGTATCTTTGCCTTTATGGCAGCCTCTGTGGGGAGAAGTCCCGCAGAGCCCACCACGGAATTGACAGTCATATCCGCATCGTTATCCGCAGCCAGTTCACAGACAGCTTCCATACCTGCCTTTACCGTGACGGATGTATCCGCAAGCTCTGTTTTCAGAGCGGAATACATGCTCTCATCGGCTATGCAGGCGGTCCTTACATTGAATTTTCTTGCACACGCTGCAAGACCCTTGTAGTCCTTTGCAGCCGCAGCACCGTTGATGGTTATCTCCGGGTGCAGCTCGCATACGCTCTGTACCTGTGTACCTATGGAGCCTGTGGCCCCCAGCAGATTTATTCTTTTTCTTTCCATGGTCTTCCATATCCTCTGATGGCTCCGTATCAGAGATCTCATATTTTATTGTTCCTGTAGCTCTGTATAAGAAAGCCGATGGTCACATCACACTTGTCAAGGGCTTTCAGCCGTGCCATGCCTGTTTCTGAAGTCCTGTAAAAATACGGTGTCATGGAGAACAGGGCATATATATCATCCTGTGAGGTGATCTCTTCCTTATATTCAAGGGAATATTCATCTTCAAGCACAAAGCTGTCAAGTCCGTACTTGTTGGGTCTGTTTTTATACGGTTCATCATAGACCGCTGCTTTCAGCTCAAACAGATGATCCGCCGTAGGAGACACCACTATGAGCCTGCCGTCCTTTTTCAGCACCCGTGCATATTCATCATTCGCCACAGGTGCGAAGATGCAGAACAGTTCATCAGCACTGCTGTCGGGAAATGGCAGCTTATAGGATGAGCCTACCGCAAATGCGGTATTTGAGAGCTTTTTCTGATGTACTCTCGTCATGCAGTGAGCTATGGCAGTCTTGGATATATCCACGCCAGCAAAGAAGCAGTCGGGGCACTTTTCTGCAATACGAGCAGTGTAGAAGCCCTCACCGCAGCCGCTGTCCACAGCAAAAACAGAGGCACGGGCTGATATCATATCGGCTATCCTGTCCGCAAGGGGAGCATAGTAACCCTTGTCGAGAAAATCGGTCCTGGCCTTTACCATAGCGGCATTATCGCCTGCATTCTTAGGATTTTTCCCTGCAGTCGTAAGAAGATTGACATAGCCCTTTGACGCTATGTCAAAACAATGCCCCGACGGACAGCGCCAGCTTTTAGCATCCATTATCATAGGCTCTGAGCATACAGGGCAGATATATAAAGTTCGGTCCATAAGCAGTTGACAATCACGCATTTTGGATATATAATATATGTACTATCCCCCGCTCGTGCTTACGGGGAAACAACGGAGCGTGATCTGATGTACATGCATATAGGCAACAACTATTCCCTGCGTGATGAGGGGATAATCGGCATATTTGATATAGATACATCCGTATCGGATGATACGAGGGAATACCTTGCCGCAGCGGGCAGGCGCAAGAATGCTGTCTATGTCAGCATGGAGGAGACCAAGACCTTTATAGTAGAGGTGTCAAACGACAAGGAAAAGGTCTACATCACCAATGTGAGCCACAGAGTACTCGCTGCAAGGGCATCATCAGATAGTAATTATCATCACGACTATCTCCAGCACCATAACGCCGGTGAGAACAAGGGATGAGAGCATCTCCATTCCTGTGCCAAGAGAAACTCGGTCCATCTGAGTGGTGAACATGTGGGAGATAAGATAGAACGCCACGTTGCTTGAAAACATGAATGTGGCAGCAGGGCGCACATCACCGTAGCGGTATGACATTATGAACGCCAGCACGCACAGTATCACCACATTTATCACCGCTACCCACTGATGCCATTCGATGACCGAAGGATCAATGGTCATGAGCCCTGCAAATGTGTCAAATTTCAGGAATTCAGGATCGGGGATGAAGTCATAGACGAACACATCCATATAAAGGATATTGAGCCCGATGGACAGTATCCCCGCCGCTACCCAGCCGATATCCTCACGGACGATGTGAAACGTATATCCATATATCAGCATCGCGCAGAATATGCCCTCACACCCGCACAGCACCAGCTTCAGCCAGTCTATATTCTCGGGTGTGAATTTCATATCTATCTGACCCATCAGCCACAGGATGCCCACAGGTGCTCCC
>JAFPYQ010000355.1 GCA_017394475.1 Oscillospiraceae bacterium
TATTATAAGTATGATTATTACGGGGATAGACAGTCCGCCGCCTATAGCCGCCTTATTCATTCCCCCGGAACTGCTGCCCGAGGGTCTCTGACCGTTCCCGACAGGGCCTGTTCCAAGTCCTTCGCCCCTGCGGTGGACTCCCTTGCCGTCATCGGTCACATGTTTCTGCCTTCCGGTTGGACGATTAGCCATTCTATCAACTCCATTTTCAGTCTGATATGACGTTTATCTGTCGATCTCGACATAGAAATTACCGTCATTGTTGATCTTCAGCCTAAGTGTTTTTATATATCGGTTATAGAAGATCTCCATTTCTTTTTCACTTGCATTTATCCTTGTATCCGTATATACCATATCAAGGAGCTCCCTTGAATTCAGTTTCATTATATCGGGCAGATGGCTCTCAAGGGAACCGAAAAGTGCGGCTTTCTTGAATTCTTCGGTATTTCCCGAACAGAAATCATCCATGGCACAATAGTATATCCCTCTTGTTTCAAGGGCATCCTTTATAGCCTGCCCGCATTTTGAGTATTCATACATTACAAGGAAATCCGCATCAGGCAGTGAGGATATGAGTCCCCAGTAATCACTGTCGCTCGATGCGAGTATGAAGGATGTTATTTCATTTCTGTAATAATCCTTTGTGACACCTGCGGTCATTTTAATATCCACAAGCGATTTCTGGTCTGTGACCCTGTCCACTTCGATATGTTCTATGGGTATCCTGGTGAATTTATCTAAGAAGTCCCAGCCTGTGCCCGTATGGTAATCATCATAGAGCACTATTTTTTCTATCTTTGCCAGCTCGTCCTGGTTCAGGTTTTTCAGAACTCCGTACAGTTTATATGCATCGGAGTTCTCACAGTCCACGACTATGGCTATTCGTTTCGCATCCTCTATAAAGCTGTATATATTTGCCTTTGTTTCCTCATGAGCATCCTTATATTTTGAACTGTCCTCAATATAATCATTGTGCATCCCATAGAGGAACTTGAGGAACTTCCTGTCGGAATAAAGGATATTTCCCGCTTCATAGGGCGTCCAGTAGATGTACATCTGGAACGGATAATTATTTATGTGCGCCATATATTTAGTAAATTCATTGCGCATCACATTTTTCTTTGCATATTTTGGTATGACGAAAAGCTCCCTGATATAATCCCAATTCACCCAGTCATAGAAAAGATCTCTGCATTTATCTATATTTTCTGTGATAAGTTTTGTGAATTCGATCATATACTGTTCCGAACGGGTGTTCGGAATAACTATCTGCATCCCCCACTTTTCGAGCTGTTTTATATTTTCTTTATCGAACCATTCTATTGAATTGATATTTTTTAGATTGAATCTCATTTCATCATCGGTCTTGCGGAATTTCTGCATCATCGTCGTTCTCAGCTTGCAGAGATAACGTATGGTGCTTGCTGCCTGATCCTGCGACAGGGTCTCCAGCTTTTCCGGATCAAGATATTGACTTATTATCGGCTTTTTTACTCCGATCATATATGCGACCGTGGTCACGATCTCAGTGGTATCAACTGTCATGTTATGCCCCCTTTCAAAGCTGTCTTATAAGATTTTTTAAGAACTGCAGCAGAATTACCGCAGTTCTGTTATAATTACTTTACGGAATAATCCCTTCCCAGTTCAAAAGCCTTTTTGTTCACTTCGAGTACCTTTGCGGGAACGCACTGATCCAGAGCATCCTGCCATACCTTTTCATCGAAATCGAAAAGCTCGGAAACAACGCCCATGAGGACAACGTTCACAGCTCTTGCAGTACCGGCGCTTACCGCAAGAGAAAGTGCATCAAGAGCTATAACATCGGCTCCAAGAGAACGCATCCTTTCGATGATGTTCCCGGGATATGCCGCATTGCCCGTGATAACGGGCATAGGCTCTATCTGCTGTGTATTTGTGACGATCCTGCCGCCCTTTTTAAGGTATGAGAGCCACCTTGCAGCTTCAAGCTCCTCAAAGGATATTATCATATCGGCCTGACCCTGCTCTATCACAGGGGAAGCCACCTTTTCACCGTAGCGGATATAGGTCACAACGGAACCGCCTCTCTGGCTCATCCCGTGTACCTCGCTCATCTTTACATCATAGCCCTCGGAAAGCAGCACTGTGCCGATGATGCGGCTTGCAAGCAGTGTGCCCTGTCCTCCGACTCCAACTATCATAATTGACTTTGTCTGCATATCATTCACCTTTATCGCACTCATTACTCGCTGATGGTATCAAATCTGCACATCTGGGCACAAAGACCGCAGCCTACACAGAGAGTATTATCTATCTTCGCCTTGCCTGTTGACATGGATATAGCGGGGCAGCCTATCTTCATGCAGGCCTTGCATGAACGGCACTTATCCGCATCCACGGATACAGGGGGCTTATGATTGACGGATTTGAGCAGAGCACAGGGTCTGCGGGTAATGATGAGTGAAGGCTCCTTCGCCGCAAGCTCCTCACGGACAGCCTTTTCGGTCTCATTCAGGTCATTGGGGTCAACAACTCTTACCCTGTCGATGCCCACTGCCTTTGCAAGCTGTTCGATGCTGACCGCAGAAGCGGGATCGCCCTTGATATTAAAGCCGTTTGCAGGATTGTTCTGGTGGCCTGTCATGCCTGTTATGGAGTTATCCAGGACTATGACGGTGGAATTTGTGGCATTGTAGGCTATATTTATGAGCCCTGTTATACCGGAATGGATGAATGTGGAATCGCCGATAACAGCCACTGCCTTGTCCTCA
>JAFPYQ010000036.1 GCA_017394475.1 Oscillospiraceae bacterium
CTTTTTGCCGCTGCCTTTTCAGGGGTTCAATGCGGGATTTGAGAGCCTGGGCTGGATGCTCATGTTCGTCTGCGGCATAAGGTACATCAGAACAGAAAAGACGAAGGGCGGTATGGTAAAATGATAAAAGCGGCTCTTATAATGGCACTTGCGGGACATATCCTGTGCGGTGTCAGTGACTGCCTGCTGGGATATTCCAGAAAGGGGCGGCTTGATCTTAAAAATATAAATGATGAGGAAAAAATGGCAGCGATGTTCGCGGATATGCCTCTTTCATTTCCGCTTGTGTCAATGCTGCTGGGTACATTTGCAATTCTGCTTTTCGGCTTCGGGTATATGACACTGTCGTATTGGATGAGCAGATTTTCAGCTGTAGCAGCAAATATAATGTTCATATCGGCTATGGTGTTTCTCATCCCAATAGTTACACACCATGTGTTCTGCGGCGCAGTGGAATGGCTGTATATCCGCCTTGACAGGAAAGGTGAAGTCCGCACCGCAGTCCTTGAGATGCAGAAAAAGACCATATCCACCATGTTTGCAGGATATGCAGGGCTCATGGTGTTCCTGATAACACTGTTTATAATGACAGTGACGGGCAGAACAGATATGCCCGCATGGGGCTGCATATTCAATACACTTGTTTTTATGCTGTTGATGCTGCCGTCTAAGATGCCCGCAAAGGGGAATATCGCAGGGGCACTCATGTATCTGGGCCTGATATTTATGATATAAAAAGAAAAAGCCGCAGTGATGCGGCTTTTTTTGTGCGACAACAGTGTCAGATCTTCTGACTGCCTGTTCCCCAGACATGCTTCTCATTTTTGTTGGCGGGCTTGTTCTGAGCCATGACGCCTGCAAGAGAATGAGGCACATAGGGCTCCTCGAGATATGCTGTTTCATCATCTGTCAGAACCACATCCACAGCCTTTGCAGCGCCCTCGATATGGTGGAGTTTTGTTGCACCGACAACGGGTGCAGTCACCTTAGTGAGCAGCCATGCAAGGCTTATTTCAGTCATGGTGACACCGTGCTTTTCTGCCAGCTCAGCAACACGCTTTATGATGATCTCATCCTGTTCCTTTGTGGCATCATATTTGAGCTTGGCGTAGCTGTCCTCCCGGGCTCTCTTTGAAGTTTCACCGGGGAGCCTGGAGAGTCTGCCGCTTGCAAGTGCGCTGTACGGAGTCATGGCGATATTATCCTCGGCGCAGAGCATTGCCATTTCCCGTTCTTCCTCACGGAATATCAGATTATAATGTCCCTGGATGCTGACAAACTTTGCAAAGCCCTCTTTTTCTGCAAGGGCATTTGCCTTGACAAGCTGCCATGCATAGCAGTTGGAAATACCGATATATCTTGCCTTGCCTGCCTTTACGATGTTGTTGAGACCTTCAAGTATATCATAAACAGGGGTGTTCCAGTCCCACATGTGGTAGATGTAAAGATCAACATAGTCCATACCCAGGTTTTCAAGGCTCTTGTTTATCATGCGTTCGATGTGCTTCTGTCCGCTTATGCCAGCTTCAATGTCAGCAGGTGTGCGGGGTAGGAACTTAGTGGCGACTACCACTTCATCTCTCTTTGCAAAATCACGCAGAGCTCTGCCCACATACTGCTCACTGGTTCCCGACTGGTATGCAATGGCAGTATCAAAGAAATTCACTCCCAGGTCAAGGCCGTGCTTTATTATCTCGCGGGAATGTTCTTCATCTATGGTCCATGAATGCTGACCGTTGGAAGCATCGCCGAAGCCCATGCATCCCATGCATATCCTTGAGACATTGAGGTCGGAATTACCGAGTTTAGTGTATTTCATTGCACTTTCCTCCTGTTATACGTTCTTTTTTATCATATCAGAGCCAGGCTTCTACTGCTGCTTTTGATCCTTTTGCGCGGGAGCCTGTTATGGCAAGGCCGTTCATATCCACATCTGCTCCCTTGCACAGCCTCTTTACATCTTTGACCATAGAGCCCAGTCCCGAGCCCTCATGAGTACTTATGACCCTGATCTTTTTGCCGCTGAGATCCGCACCCGATAGGGCGGTCTCCATCTCCGGAGCGTATGTGCCCCAGTATACGGGGCTCATGACATATATGGTGTCATATCCGCTGACATCGGGTAGTTCTTCCTTTATGGGAGCATTTCCGATGCGCTGCTTTGCCTCTTTTATGCAGATATCGTATTTTGCCGAATAGGGCACAGCCGGTTCGACTCTGAACATATCCGCACCTGTCAGGTCGCGGACATACTCTGCGACTATCTCCGTATTGCCCTTGTCTATATAGCCCACACCGTAGTTTTCATCTGCTCTGCTGAAATATATTATCAGTGCTTTCATAACATCACCTTAACCAAGGTTCTTTCTGTAGAAGGATACTATCCTGTCAAAGGGGATGGCATCCTTTCCGCCGCCGTCATACAGATCGGTATGCACAGCCCCCGGGATGAGCAGGAGCTCCTTGTTGTCCGCATATTTGCTGTCGGCAGTCATGGCGGTATATGCATCCTTTGAAAAATAGCAGGAATGAGCTTTGTCGCCATGGATAAGCAGAACAGCGCTCCTTATCTCGCTGCTGTAAGTGTTGATGGGCTGATTCATGAAGGACATGCATCCGATAACGTTCCAACCGTTGTTTGAATTGAGGGAACGGGGATGATAGCCTCTTTTTGTCTTGTAGTAATCGTAGTAATCCTTGACAAAGAAGGGTGCATCATCGGGCAGGGGATCGACCATACCGCCCCCGGGAGCATATTCGCCGTTCATATAGTCATTTATGCGCTGAGCATTGAGTGCAGCCTTCTTTTCGTAGCGCTTTTCTTCACTGTTTTCACTGTCAAAATAACCATTTGCATTGACCCGTGCCATATCATACATGGTAGATGTCACACAAGCCCTGATGCGTGTGTCAAGTGCCGCCGCATTGATGGCAAGGCCGCCCCAACCGCATATACCGCAGATACCGATCTTGTCCGCATCCACATCATTCTGAACGGAGAGCATATCTACCGCTGCCATAAAATCTTCCGTGTTTATATCGGGTGATGCCATGAACCTGGGCTGGCCGCCGCTCTCACCTGTGAATGAAGGATCAAATGCGATGGTGATGAACCCGCTTTCTGCC
>JAFPYQ010000356.1 GCA_017394475.1 Oscillospiraceae bacterium
GGCACAGGCAGGGCTTGACAGGAGCTTTGCAAATATTGCCGTGGTGTATGACGGTGAAGTGGTGGGTATGGCAAGAATAGTGTGGGATCGTGGTTATTGTGCATTCCTGACTGATGTCATCGTTACCGGAAAGCACCGTCACAACGGGCTTGCAAGTGAAATGATCAGAATACTGACAGAGAAAATAAGAGCAGAGAAAAAGGACGGCTGGCAGATAGCTGTATATCTCATGGCGGCAAAGGACAGAGAGGGCTTCTATGAGCGCCTTGGTTTCAGGACAAGACCCGATGAACGTGTCGGTGCCGGGATGGATATTTGGCTGTGATAAAGGAGCAGAATATGATAACAAAAACAGATATACATGATCTTCTTAGAGAAAACGGCATAAGACCTGATGATAAGGTGACAGTACACGCATCACTGCGTTCCACAGGCGGCATAGAGAACGGTGCAGACGGGCTCATAGACGGCATAGTGTCATACCTTGCCGACGGACTGCTGCTCATCCCCACCCATACATGGGAGGAGGTGGGCAGAGACCACCCCTTCTATGATGTGAAAAAGAGCGTTCCCTGCATAGGTACGCTTGCAAAAGTGGCAGCTTTCAGAAAGGACGGTGTGCGCTCACTGCACCCCACACATTCCGTGACGGCCTTCGGGAAAAATGCCGCAGAGTATGTAAAGGGGGAAGAGAAATGTGCCTCTCCCGCTCCCGTGGGCTCAGCCCTCAGCAGGCTGTATGAGGAGCATGGAAAGGTGCTGCTCATAGGTGTTGGGCATGAGAGGAACACATACCTCCATTCGGTGGATGAGCGCCTTGGTATCCCCGACAGGCTGAAGGAAGATACCTTTGTAATGACAATAAAAGACTATGACGGCAATGAGATACAGTCACCGCCGTTTCACACACATTTCACGGCTGCATCCACAGAATGTGTATCGGAATACTATCCCAACTACAAGGCGGCATTTGAATACACAGGTGCTGTGAGCTACGCAAAGCTGGGCGATGCCCTTGTGTATATATGCGACTGCGTGAAGATGACCGAGACCGTGAAGCGGCTGTGGGAAAGGGCAGACCACGATCTGTGCATAAGGACGGAACCGGTGCCCGAGGAATACTATAAGTAAGCGGATCGAGGGAGATAAAATGAAAAGAAAAAGTCTTGGCTTTTACCTGCGCATCTATTTCAAGATACTTGCACAGGATCTTAAAAGCAAAATGAGCTACCGCGCGGATTTCATAATATCCACGCTGGGGATGATATTCACCAATCTTGCGGGTTTTGTGAGCTTCTGGGTAATGTTCAGCAATTTCCCGTCCATACAGGGCTACAGCTACTATGAGATACTCTTTCTCTACGGCTTTTCCATTGTGTCCATAACACCCGCACAGTGTATGTTCGATAATAACTGGAATCTGAGGCAGCAGGTGTATTCGGGGGATTTCATCAAATACTGCTTCCGCCCCATAAACCTGTTCTTCTACTATGAATCGGAAATATTCGATGCAAAGGGACTGGGACAGCTGGTATTCGGCATCGCCACCATGATATATTCATATAATAAGCTGGGGCTGGATGTGTCGGCACTGAATATCGTGATGACCATCATCTATCTGGGTACTGCATCCCTTATCATGATAGCCCTGCAGACAGCGGGAGCAGCCACCTGCTTCTGGACTCACAATTCCTTCTATGTGCTGGATCTTGCCTTCAAGCTCAAGGATTATGCACGCTACCCCGTGACCATATTCTCGCCTGTGTTCAGGTTCCTGTTCACATTCATAATACCCATCGCATTCATCGCCTATTATCCGTCACAGGTCATACTCCGCCCCGCGGATGTGCCATTGCTCTCATGGCTGTCACCCATAGTCGGCATAGTGTTCTTCTTCCTTGCCTATAAGCTGTGGATGTACGGCGCAACGAAGTACAACGGTACAGGCTCATGACAGATGACCCCGCCTTGCAGACGGGGCCATCCGTGTTGTTGAGCGTCATGCGATCTTCTTTGTAAATATTCCGATTTTATTGGTCAAGTTGCTTTTATTAACTTGACAATACCGGTTCTATATGATAATATACTTTTAAGAGATACTCTTGCATTGAACAGACACGAGGTGCAGACATGGACAGCAGATATTTTGACAGAGACACTACAAAGTTAAAGACAACTCCATTCGGGATATTCACCGATCAGGCGGGGTATTTTCCCGCTATGTCCAAAAAAGCCGTCATACCCTTTGAGTGTGACAGCTTTGAAGTGACGGATATAAACGGAAAAGTATGCTTTTCCGGCAAAACGACCCATTTCGGCATGGATGAACATTCGGGAGATGATGTGTATATCGCCGATCTCACGGACTTTTGCGAAAAGGGGAGCTACCGTGTGAACGCAGGCGGGAAAACATCGGCAGTGTTTACCATATCCGATGATGTGTACAGTCCCGTCCTTCATGATACCCTGAAAGCCTTCTATTTCCTCAGATGCGGCTGTGAGCTCGATGAGAGGTATGCAGGCGTGTATAAGCACGGAAAATGCCATACAGGTAAGGCAGTGCTGTGGGATGACAACAGCGTTGCTGTGGATGCCTGCGGAGGATGGCACGATGCAGGGGATTATGGCCGCTATGTGACAGCAGGAGCCTGTGCAGCCGCTCATCTGCTCTATGCCTATAAGATGTTCCCGAGGGTGTTCGACAGGATGGATATGGATATACCAAAGGGAAATGCCCCGGATATCCTCACAGAATGCAGGTATGAGCTGGAATGGCTGATGAAGATGCAGTCCCCGGACGGCGGGGCATACCATAAGCTGACCACAAAGGTACATGCACCGTTTATAATGCCCGAGGACGACAGGGAACAGCTTTTCGTTTTCCTTGTTTCCTCTATGGCAACTGCCGACCTTGCTGCAGTCTGTGCCCTTGCTTCGGGGATATACAGAGAATATGACGGCGGCTTTGCAGAAAAACTGAAGAATACCGCAGAAAAGGCCATGGCATGGCTTGGATCCCGTGATGAGTTCATAGGCTTTACAAATCCTCATGGCTGCAATACAGGCGGCTATGGCGAGCGTGACGATCTTTCCAACAGGTACTGGGCGTATGGTGAGATGTTCGCCCTCACAGGTGAACGGATATATGAGGAGCAGATGAAGAGCCTTGCGGAAAGGGGATTCCCCCTTACAGGCCTGGGTTATTCGGAAATGGGCGGCCTTGGCTCCCTTGCACATATCCTGTGCACCTTTGAAAAGGATACGGACTTTTCCCATAAGCTGAAAGATGCCTTTGCACACAGGGCAGGGTATCTCAGAACTCTTTCCGACAAGTGCGGATATGATGTGGCCATGCACATTGGCGAATATTGCTGGGGCAGCAATATGAATCTGCTGAAAAACGGCATGATATTTGCCATAGATGAGCACCTGAACGGCAATGACAGAGCCTCTAATGCCGCATCACAGATGCATTATCTTCTGGGAGCAAATGCGCTTGGCATCAGCTATGTGACGGGGACAGGGGAATTCCGCTGCAACTATCCCCATCTGCGCCCATCCTTTGCGGACGGCATCGAGGAATGTATCCCCGGCATGGTGGCAGGGGGACCCAATCACATCCCCGGCGACCCCTTTGCGAAGGAGGTCATAAAACCCGGCACCCCTCCCATGAAATGCTATGCGGATGATGCTGCCAGCTATTCCCTCAATGAGATAACCATATACTGGAATTCTCCCGCAGTATTTCTGCTGGGGTTCCTGTGTGACAGATACGGCGATGATGGACAGGAGAGCCTATGAAAGCGGAAGTATGGATAAATGAACGCCACGGCCTTGCAGAGAGCCCCTTCTACGACCCGAGGACAAAAAAGTATTCATGGGTGGATATTGATGCAGGGCGGCTGTGGATAAGCAGTAACAGCGGAGAAAGATATCATTTTGAGCTGGGTCAGCCCATAGGTGCGGCAGTACCCGGAGAAAAGTGCGGCAGCTATGTCCTTGCCGCAGGGGATGGGCTGTATCTGTACAGTGACGGAAAGGCGGAGCGGTTCTGTGACCTTTCCGGTGTATATCCGCCGCAGATGCGCTCAAACGATGCAAAGGCAGACCCCGCAGGCAGGCTGTGGTTCGGCTCCAGCGGCCGAGTGAGCAATGAGATGAACGGTGCTCTTTACAGATATGACAACGGTGCCGTTACGGTGATGCAGGCGGAGACCCGCATAGCCAACGGCATGGCATGGAGCAGCGACAAAACACGGTTTTTCTTTTCCGAGACCCTGTGCCGTGCAGTCTTTGCCTATGATCATGATAATGATAGCGGAGAAATACACGACCGCAGAGTGCTGTTTGAGGCGGAAAAAGGCCTTCCCGACGGTATGTGTATCGATGCCGATGATAACCTGTGGGTGGCTTTCTGGGACGGCGGCAGGATCGAGAAAAGAAGCACGGAAACAGGAGAAAAGCTTGATGAGATACAGCTCCCGGCGCAGAATATCACATCCTGCTGCTTTGGCGGGGATGAATTTGATACACTGTTGATAACATCATCGGGAGCGGGATTTGACGGGAAATATGACGGCTGTCTGTTCAGATGTGTGACGGATGTACGGGGAAAAGCCCCCGACTATGCGATGACGAACATCTGACAGCATCCCTTTGAGGACAGAGGTGATCCTATGCAGTACAGGAACGACAGATACGGCGAGCCCATATCCATACTGGGCTACGGATGTATGCGCTTTACAAAGAAGGGCAGGAACATTGACAAGGACAAGGCGGAAAAGGAGATAATGCTGGCCTATGAAAAGGGCGTCAACTATTATGACACGGCATATCTCTACCCCGGAAGCGAGGCGGTCTTAGGGGAGATACTCGAAAAGAACTGCATCCGCGACAAGGTGAAGATAGCTACAAAGCTGCCCCAGTATCTTGTGAACAGTCCCAGAGCCATCGACAAGTATTTTGATGAGGAGCTTTCGAGGCTACGGACGGATCA
>JAFPYQ010000357.1 GCA_017394475.1 Oscillospiraceae bacterium
ATCACCAGACCATGAGCACTCTTGCTTCCTGTGGGGAGATGACCCCTGCGGAGCTTGCATCCCGCGTGCTGCCGCTGTCCCCGTTCAAGAGGATAACCACCGATGACTTCCGTACTTTGCTTTTGCACCTGATCAACACCGATCATATCAACAGAACGGAAAACGGCGGTCTCATCGTAGGCATAACAGGCGAGAGGATAGTTTCAAGCTACAAGTTCTATGCGGTGTTCAAGGAAAATATCGAATACACCGTGAGGACAGGCTCTGAGCAGCTCGGCACCATAGTCAAGCCCCCTCCCCCGGGGGAAAAGATAGCCATAGCGGGGCGCGTATGGATAGTGGAGGATGTGGATCACAAGCGGCATGAGGTGTACTGTACACTGGTCAAGGGCAATATCCCCGCCTATTTCGGGGACTGCCCCGGCGATATCCACACCAGGATACTCGAACGTATGCACGACGTGCTTTGGGAGCAGCAAAGCTATCCCTACCTGATGAAACACGCTGTATGCAGGCTGGCAGATGCACGGGAGATATTTGCAAAGGCAGAGATGAAAGACCGTCCGCTGGTGCATTTAGGCGGCAAGATGTGGGCGTTGTTCCCGTGGCTGGGCTCCTACGCATTCCTTGCCATGGAGCGTTTCCTGAAACTCAAATGCAAGGACAGACTGGGGCTCAAGGGCATGGACACAGCCCGCCCCTATTATATGCAGTTCACCATGAGGGCCGATGAAAAGGAATTCTTCACCATTTTAAAGGACGAGGCCGCAAAGGAATTTGACCCGCTGGATCTGGTGTACCCCGATGAAGTCCCGGTCTTCGAGAAATATGACGAATTTGTGCCCCCGGAGCTGGTCAGAAAGGGCTTTGCCTGCGGCATACTTGACATAAAAGGCATGAAAGCCCGCATCATGGGATGGGATACCCCATAATGCACTTGATATGGACAGACATGTCATCGCAGCTCTTATGAATGTTTTTCCGACGTAACGCAAATTTAGACTTTACAAATCCGAAAAAAAGTAGTATAATAGAATATTAGTAATGTTTATCCAACGGGAGGAAAATATGAGTTCGAGGATCGGATTTGACAACGAAAAATACCTGAAAATGCAGTCTGAACACATCAGACAGCGCATATCACAGTTCGGCGACAAGCTCTATCTGGAGTTCGGCGGCAAGCTTTTCGATGATTATCACGCGTCAAGGGTGCTTCCCGGCTTCAAGCCCGACAGCAAGCTGCAGATGCTTTTTGAGCTCAAGGACGATGCGGAGATAGTTATTGTTATCAATTCCGATGACATCGAGAAAAACAAGGTGCGCGGCGATATTGGCATCACCTATGATGTGGATGTTATCCGCTTATTCAATGTTTTCACAAAGAAAGGCCTCTATGTCAGCAGTGTTGTCCTCACAAGGTATGATGATCAGCCTACAGCCGATGCCTTCCAGAAAAGGCTTGAATCACTGGGCATCAAGGTTTATCACCATTACAGCATAAAGGGGTACCCCTCCAACCTGAAATATATCATCAGTGAGGAAGGCTACGGCAGGAACGACTATATCGAAACATCCCGCAGGCTGGTGGTCATCACCGCACCCGGTCCCGGCAGCGGAAAAATGGCGACCTGCCTTTCGCAGCTCTACCATGAGCATAAGAGAGGCATCAATGCGGGGTATGCGAAATTCGAGACCTTCCCTATCTGGAA
>JAFPYQ010000358.1 GCA_017394475.1 Oscillospiraceae bacterium
GTAATATGGTAAAATTCAATGTGGAATATTTTATGTACCGGGAGATATATAAAGATCCCGCGTGAAAAGAAAGGAATGGATCAAAATGAAAAGATCGGTAAAGGCATTAGCTATGGTGGCAGCAGCGCTCATGTTCACTGCCTGCGGTTCGTCTCCTTCCACAAGCGAGCCCGCACCTGCACAGACAGAGCAGACTACAACTGTTTCCGAGACATCTGCTGAGACCACTGCCGAATCCGACACCGAGACTACGACAGCGGCTGAGACCACGGAAGCTGAAACTTCCGCAGAGCAGACAGAAGACCCTGCAGGCGGCAACACCGAGGAGCCCGATGAGGTGGAGGAAGACGCTGATGAGGAAGAGGACTACACCACAGGCGATGCATCTCTCGATGATCCGAGAAATCAGGACGGCATAGGCGAGAACGAGCTGCTCGTTGTTTCCTTCGGCACAAGCTACAATGACAGCAGAAGGCTCACCATCGGCGCCATAGAGAGCGCTCTTGAATCCGCTATCCCCGATTACTCCGTCCGCAGAGGCTTTACCGCCAACATCATCATCGACCATGTAAAGCGCCGCGACGGTGAGATCATAGACGATGTGGATGAGGCTCTGAAGAGAGCTGTTGACAACGGCGTAAAGAACCTCGTTGTAGCACCCACTCACCTTATGCACGGCTTTGAGTATGATGAGCTGGTGGAAAAGGTAGCAAGCTATGCCGATGCTTTTGAGAGCGTTACCTTCTCTGAGCCCCTCCTTACCTCCGATGAGGATTTCAAGCGCGTTGAGGAGGCTATCGTTGACTGGACAAAGGAATATGATGACGGCGAAACTGCTATCGTTTTCATGGGTCACGGCACAGAGCACGAATACAACTTCATCTACGGCAAGATGCAGGATCTTCTCACAGCAGACGGTCACGAACACTATTATATAGGCACTGTTGAGGCTACTCCCTCCCTTGACGATGTCATCGCAAAGGTAAAAGAGGGCGGCTATAAGAGAGTCGTTCTTGAACCCCTTATGGTAGTTGCAGGCGACCATGCAAACAACGATATGGCAGGCGATGATGACGAGTCCTGGAAGACTGCATTCGAGAAAGAGGGCTTTGAGGTAGTTTGCGTCCTCAGAGGTCTCGGCGAGAATGAGTCCATCAGACAGATCTACATCGACCATGTAAAGCAGGCTGTCGGCGAATGACCGCAAGCTCTGAACCACCAATTCTGATTTATTGACCTGATATGAATATAAGAAACTTTTGCATAATCGCACACATAGACCACGGCAAATCCACTCTGGCGGACAGGCTCCTGGAGCTCACCAAGACCGTTACCCTCCGTGATATGGAGGATCAGCTCCTTGACGATATGGATATCGAAAGGGAGAGGGGCATCACCATAAAAGCCCGTGCCGTGCGCCTTTCATACACCGCTGATGACGGTGAGGAATATATCCTCAACCTCATCGACACACCGGGCCACGTTGACTTCAACTACGAGGTCTCCCGTTCTCTTGCAGCCTGCGAGGGTGCGGTGCTCGTGGTGGATGCCACACAGGGCATAGAGGCTCAGACCCTTGCAAACACCTATCTTGCGCTGGAGCATGATCTGGAGATAGTCCCCATCATCAACAAGATAGACCTGCCCTCTGCAGACCCCGGGCGTGTAGCCAATGAGATAGAGAATATAATCGGCATACCTGCCCTTGATGCACCGCGCATTTCCGCCAAGACAGGGGAGAATGTAAGGGCTGTGCTGGAAAGGGTGGTATCCGATATACCCGCGCCGAAAGGCAGTGCGGACAAGCCGCTGAAGGGTCTTATATTCGACAGTGTCTATGATCCCTACAAGGGCGTCATCATCTACATGCGCGTGTTCGAGGGCACCGTAAAGAGCGGCGACAGGATAAAGCTCATGGCAACAGGAGCGGAGTTCGACGTGGTGGAAGTGGGCTGCATGGGAGCAAAGGATCTGGTCCCCATGTCATCCCTTTCCGCAGGTGATGTAGGCTACCTCACCGCATCCATAAAGTACATAGGCGACACAAAGGTAGGCGACACGGTGACATCCGCCGAAAACCCCTGTGATGAGGCACTTCCCGGCTACCGTGAGGTGAACCCCATGGTGTTCTCGGGCGTGTATCCCGCGGATGGCGCGAAATACCCCGATCTGCGCGATGCACTGGAAAAGCTGCAGCTCAATGACGCATCCCTCTCCTTTGAGCCCGAAACATCGGTGGCACTGGGATTCGGCTTCCGCTGCGGATTCCTGGGACTTCTCCACATGGAGATAATACAGGAACGCCTTGAACGCGAGTACAACCTGGACCTCATCACCACAGCACCCTCGGTCATCTACAAGATACAGCTCACCAACGGGAAAACGGTGTTCATAGACAACCCCACCAACTACCCCGATACAGCCACCATCGCAGAGGCCTATGAGCCCTTTGTAAAGGCGAATATCCTTGCACCCTCGGAGTATGTGGGCAATATCATGGAGCTGTGCACGCAGCGCAGAGGCCTTTACAAGGACATGACCTATATCGATGAGGGGCGCGTGGAGATGCACTATGAGCTCCCACTCAACGAGATAATCTATGACTTCTTCGATGCCCTCAAATCCCGTACCAGGGGCTATGCATCCTTTGACTATGAGTTCCTCGACTACAAGAAGGGGAAGCTGGTCAAGCTGGATATACTCCTCAACGGCGAGATCGTGGATGCGCTGTCCTTCATCGTCAACGAGGAAGGTGCGTACAGCAGGGCAAGGAAGATATGCGAAAAGCTGAAAGAAAATATCCCCAGGCAGCTCTTTGAAGTCCCCGTACAGGCGGCTATCGGCGGCAAGGTCATTGCCCGTGAGACCGTCAAGGCGATGCGCAAGGACGTGCTTGCAAAGTGCTACGGCGGTGACATCACCCGAAAGAAGAAGCTCCTCGAAAAGCAGAAAGAGGGCAAAAAGCGCATGAGGCAGCTTGGTACTGTTGAGGTGCCCCAGGAGGCTTTCATGGCCGTGCTCAAATTTGATGAATGACATATCCCCCGGAAGGATAAGCCTGCTGTGAAACAGAACAGCATGGTGTGTCCGTCCGGGGGTTCTTCTTGACATTTTATCAGAATTATGATAATATATTATCAATGGGGGTGAGCTTATGATAGATATCCGACCTGTTTCCGACCTGCGAAATCATTACAATGAAATTGAAGCCACTGTTGCAAACGGTTCTCCCGTATATCTTACCAAAAACGGTTACGGTTCGATGGTAGTTATGAGCATTGAGACATACAGCCGTCTTACGGAAGACAGGGGCTATATTGAAAAAGCACTTGATGAGGCAGACAGAGCAGCCGAAACCGACAAACGCCGCTTTACTCATGATGAGATATTCGGGAATATAAGCGATCTGTTGATATGAAAAAAGGTCTTTACATACACATCCCTTTCTGCCGCAGGAAATGTGTTTACTGCGATTTCTATTCCCTCGAAAACAGCACCCACAGGGCAAGGGAGTA
>JAFPYQ010000359.1 GCA_017394475.1 Oscillospiraceae bacterium
GTGGATTTGCCGCAGCCATTCTCTCCCACAAGACCTATGCGGTCGTTATCCTCTATGGTGAGGGATATATTGTCAAGGACGGTGTTGCCGTTGTATATCTTCGAGATATTTTCAAGTGATAATATCATATAGTCATTGTGTCCCCGCCTGAAGCGGCGGACTTTCTATGGTATTACTTTTCCTTTGCCTTTGTCTTGGCTCTGAGGGAATTATCGAGTATCCTCTTGCGGATACGGATATTCTTGGGAGTTACTTCGAGCAGCTCATCATCCGCGATGAATTCAAGGCTGTCCTCAAGGGAGAGCTTTCTGGGCGGGATAAGGCGCAGAGCATCATCAGAACCGCTGGCACGGGTATTTGTAAGGTGTTTCTTCTTGCATACGTTTACAACAAGGTCATCAGCCTTGGGGCTCGCACCGACTACCATTCCCTCATAAACGGGAGTGCCCGCACCGATAAAGAGAGAGCCTCTTTCCTGTGCATTGTAAAGGCCGTAGGTGACAGCCTCGCCTGTTTCAAAGGATATAAGGGATCCCGAGCTCCTTCTGGGGATATCTCCCTTGTAGGGCTGATATGAATCGAATACCGAGCTCATAACGCCCTCACCCTTGGTATCGGTGAGGAATTCGCTCTTGTAGCCGAAAAGTCCTCTTGCTGGGATAATGAATTCGAGCCTCATCCTGCTGCCCTGAGGGTGCATGGTGACAAGTTCGCCCTTACGGGTGCCCATCTTCTCCATAACTGTGCCTGTGCTTTCCTCGGGAACATCTATAACAAGGCGTTCCATAGGCTCACACATAATCCCGTCTATTTCCTTCATGAGGACTCTCGGGGTGGAAACGCCCAGTTCATAGCCCTCACGGCGCATATTTTCTATGAGTATGGAAAGATGCATCTCACCGCGTCCGCATACTCTGAAAGAATCGGTGTTGTCGGTCTCGGAAACTCTGAGGGATACATCGCGCAGAACTTCCTTGAAAAGTCTTTCACGGAGCTGTCTGGAGGTGACGAATTTGCCCTCACGTCCTGCAAACGGGCTGTCGTTCACGGAGAATGTCATCTCAACGGTGGGCTCGGAGATCTTTACGAAGGGAAGGGGCTCATAGTGATCCGTAGCGCAGAGAGTATCGCCGATGGTGATGTTCTCTATGCCCGATACCCATACGATATCGCCCACAGTAGCACTCTCGACGTTTACCTTGCCGAGGCCGTTTATCTGGCTTACTGTAACTATCTTGGAATTATAGGGTTTCTTGGATTCGTGGTAATCGCCCACAGTCACCTGTGAGTTTGCTTTGAGCACGCCTCTTTCGATCCTGCCTATACCTGTCCTGCCCACATAGTCATTGTAGTCGATGGAGGATATGAGCATCTGCACAGGGCCGTTCTCATCACCCTCGGGAGCGGGTATATAATCAAGTATGGTGTCGAAAAGGGGCTTGAGATCGGTGCCCGGTTCATACTGACTGATAGAGCAGGTACCTGCGCGGCCGGAACAGAAGAGCACAGGGCTTTCGAGCTGTTCGTCGTTCGCATCGAGGTCAAGCAGAAGCTCGAGTACTTCATCGCCGATCTGGTCAAGCCTTGCATCGGGACGGTCAATCTTGTTGACTACTATTATTATCCTGTGACCCAGTTCAAGAGCCTTGGAAAGCACGAACCTTGTCTGGGGCATTGGACCCTCTGCGGCATCTACAAGGAGGAGGACGCCGTCCACCATTTTGAGCACGCGCTCCACCTCACCGCCGAAATCGGCATGGCCCGGAGTGTCGATGATATTTATCTTAACATCATTGTAAACTACCGATGTATTCTTCGCGAGGATAGTGATACCCCTTTCGCGTTCGATATCATTGGAGTCCATGACACGTTCTTCAACAGCCTGGTTTTCCCTGAATGCACCGCCCTGTTTGAGCATCTCATCTACAAGTGTGGTCTTGCCATGGTCAACATGGGCAATAATAGCGATATTTCTCAGATCATTCCTGATCATTGCTTTCACCTCTGCGAAAAATTCAAGCCCTGCATGATGCCGGCTTTTGTCTTTTGATACTGTAACTAAACTATTTTACACTATTTGAGCACCTCTGTCAATAGGAATAATCAACAATAAAAGGCGTAAAATCAGCGATTATAGTAAAAAACTGAACATTCCCGGGGCGTTTTAAGAAAAATCCCGGGAAGATCCGCATCATATCCGAAAATTCTGATACCGTTGCCGTGGATTTACACAAAAGTTTTCTATTCTCCTTGACATTTTTGCAATTATAATATATAATGTATAAGGTTACAGATTTTGTAACCAAATGAAATACAAATCCAAAGGATGATTATATAATGAGTGAAAACGGCTCTTGTGCGATCGTTCTTGCGGGCGGACAGGGGAAAAGGATGAAATCCGACCTGCCTAAGCCGATGTTCGAGGTGCTGGGCGTCCCTATGATAGACTGGGTGCTCGATGCCTGCAAAGACAGCGGCATAGATGATATCTGCGTGGTCACAGGCTTTAATCACGAGGTGCTGGAGGCTCATCTGAATGGTGTCCATACAGTTCTGCAGGAAGAACGGAAGGGTACGGGGCACGCAGTCATGATGTGCAGAGAGTGGCTCAGTGAACGCGCAGGAAAGGATGTCATCGTCCTCAACGGAGATGCGCCTTTCATAGACAAGGAAACGATACTTGCCTCCTTGTGGGAGCACAAGGCAAAGAACAGCAGCGTTACGGTAGTCACCGCTGAGATAGCCGATCCTCATGGATACGGGCGCATACTGCGCAGCGGGGATAATCTCACGGGCATAGTCGAGGAAAAGGATGCCACGGATGAACAGAAGGCTCTGCATGAAGTAAACAGCGGCGCTTACTGGTTCAGGGGCGAGGCTCTCCTCAGCGCTCTGGACAAGATAACCCCCAACAACGCACAGGGAGAATATTACCTTACCGATACGATCTATATCCTTCTTTCCGAAGGCAAAACAGCCATAGCATACCGTTCACCCAATGCAGATGTGGTACTGGGCGCAAATGACCGCAAGGGTCTGCTGCTGCTGAATGATACCGCAAGATTTGCCGTCATAGACAGGCTTCTTGCAGAGGGCGTGGAGTTCACCTGCACCGACGGTGTGACCATAGGAAAGAACGTTGTGGTCGGAAAGGGCACAAAGATACTGCAGGGAACCATACTCACAGGTGATACTGTTATCGGTGAGAACTGTGTGATAGGACCTCAGTGCTTACTCGACAACACGGCCGTCGGGGACAATACAGTTCTCAATTCTGTACAGTCACATGACAGCAAGATCGGCAGAGGCGCACACATAGGTCCCTTTGTTCAGCTCCGTCCCGGTTCTGTTATAGATGACGGTGTGAAGATAGGCGACTTTGTGGAGATAAAGAACTCTTGCATCGGCAAGAATACCTCTGTTGCCCATCTCACATATATCGGCGACAGCGATGTGGGCAGCGGTGTCAATTTCGGCTGCGGCACTGTTACATCGAATTATGACGGTGAAAAGAAATATCGCACTGTTATCGGCGATAACGCGTTCATCGGATGCAATACCAATCTTATCGCTCCGGTGAAGATAGGAAATGCTGCATACACAGGTGCCGGCTCAACTATTACAAAGGATGTGCCCGACGGCGCACTTGCGGTAGAAAGAGCCGATACAAGGATAATCGAGGGCTTCGGCTCAAAAAGGCTCAAAAGCAGGATAGAAAAAAATAACTGCAGCTGAGCAGATGCGGTTTGAGACCGCAAATAAAATCAAAGGTCGTTTTTCCAATGGATCGAAAAATAACGGGAGCGCTCATCGCATCCCTTATCGTCTTCTCACAGCTGCCTGTATCATCAGCTTCTGCACAGATACTGCAGTTTGAAGAGATCACCACATCTGTTGAAGAGATCAAGTACACAGGCAGTACCGACTCCGATACAGATACGGATACACAGGCGGAGTACAGCAGTCCCTCCCTTAGTGTACTCTCCTATGGTTATGACAGATACAACGATGTATTTACCCTTTCATGGGAAAGGACGGAATGTGAAGGCTATTATATATATGCCTACTATGATGGCGACTGGATCAAGGTAGACAGCATATATGGAGCCGA
>JAFPYQ010000360.1 GCA_017394475.1 Oscillospiraceae bacterium
AAACAATAAGTACATTTTTATATTTTATGTGTTTTTGTTTCGTATGTCATCCCCGCCTACGGCGGGGATGACATATTTATTCAGAATATCCTTAGAACAAGACCCGATAACGCACCATAAAAGGCCGTTATCAGGTCAATTATATCCCACCTATTCCCGTCATATCCTTCCGATAAGTCTGAACACCTGTTCTGCAGTCATCATCAGGTTTTTTTCGGCAATTTGCGTATCCATCGCTTCTCTGAGGCTCATAGGCTGTCTTATAATGTGGAAACAGGCATCTATGCCGTATTCCCCGAATGATATGTTTTCATCCTTTATCATCCCGACCAGAGCTATGACCGTCTTATTATATTTCTTTGCCGCCTTTGCTATCCCGCCCGGGACTTTGCCCATAACGCTCTGCCGGTCAAAGCATCCCTCACCGGTGACGATGATGTCTGCTTTCCTTATCTCACTGTCGATGCCGGTCTCCCTGATGATCATATCTATCCCGGGCAGCAGTTCTGCATCCAGATATGACCTGAAAGCAAAGCCTATCCCCCCTGCAGCACCCGCTCCCGGATGCTCCATATCCGCAGACGGATATTTTTCTTTCGTAAGCTCTGCATAATTTCTGAGCCAACTGTCCATAATCGGAATATCATCACCATGCAGACCCTTCTGCGGCCCGAACACAGCAGAGCAGCCGTTTTCACCGCACAGCGGATTATTCACATCACAGGCTATGCGGAAACGGCTCTCTCTGATCTCGGGGAGCACATTCCTGGCATCGATGACTGCGATATCCTTCAAACCCTTTCCGCAGGGGCTCACCTTACAGCCCTCACGGTCACAGAACTCAAAGCCCAGTGCCTGCAGCATCCCGATGCCTCCGTCATTAGTCGCACTTCCGCCTATACCTATGATAAATTCTCTTGCCCCGCGATGCAGTGCATCTGCTATCATTTCACCGACGCCATAGGTGGTGGTCTCCATCGGATCTTTTTCATTTTCACTCAGCAGCGTGATGCCCGCGGCAGAAGCCATTTCCATGACTGCCAGTTTCTTTTCCGCACAAAAGCCGTATGAAACATCTATCTGCCTTTGCAGCGGGTCTGAAACTGTCGTGTGTACCACACTGCAGTCCAGTGCCCCGATAAGCGTTTCCGACATGCCCTCGCCGCCGTCGGAAACTGCCTTTACTATGACCTCATTATCGGGGTAGGCTTTCAGGATGCCCCTTCTGACAGCATCCCCCGCTTTCTCCGATGATATGCAGCCCTTGAATGAATCCATCGCTACCAGTATCCTCATACAAAACGCTCCTTAAGAAGTATCAGTATCCCTTTTTCCTGTCAACGATATGTTTAAGCGGCTTTCCTGCGGCATAGTTCATCAGATCCTCGCAGAACATCTCTACATTCCTGTCCACCGTATAGTCAAGGGTCATATTCCCTGCAATGTGCGGTGTTATAAGGACATTCCCCGTGTGCCACAATCGGCTGTCCTTCGGAAGGGGCTCGGTCACGAATACATCCAGTGCAGCACCGCCCAGCCTTCCGCTGTCAAGGCTGTCTGCCAGGGCATCTTCGTCTATCGCCGATCCCCTGCCAACATTTACGATATATGCGCCCTCCGGGAGCATAGCTATCCTTTCACGGGAAAGGATGCCTTCTGTTTCCGGAGTTCCGGGCAGACACATTACAAGGAGGTCTGTTTCGGGCAATATCTCATCGAGCCTGTCTGTTGACACTACCTTATCAAAAACAGTTTCACTGCATTTCCCGCTGCGGCATATACCTGAAAGCTCCGCAGGCTCGAATGCTCTCGCCCGCCTTGCAAAGGTGCAGCCTATATCGCCTGTTCCCAGAACTGTTATCCTGCTGTCTTTAAGGGATCTCTGCAGAACAGGAGTTCCCCAACTGCCATTCACCGACTCCCCATAGTGATATGTCAGCTTTCTCATCATCATCAGTGAGACCGCTATGATATGCTCTGCGATGCTGACGCCGTACGCCCCTGCGGAGTTGGTGATGATGCAGTCCTCGTTTGCGAATACCCCCGGCCTGAAAAGGTGTTCCACCCCTGCCGATGTCACGCACAGCCATTTCAGGTGAACATTCTGCTTCACTATGCCCGACACGCTCATTCCGAAGCCGTAAACGACCTCCGCATCCCTGTATTCTTCGGGGATATCATCATCACTGTCAACAAAGCAGACATCTGCGTTTACCTTCTGCGCTGTCTCTGTTATCATGTCCTTGTGCTTTTGCTTAAATGCACCGTTGAATACTATCAATTTCATTTTTCTGCTCCTGTCTTTTCTCCCCGTCGGATATACTTTCTCATTCCGACAGCTTTACGATCTCCCAGGTGTCATTCTTATCGGTCTTGTTGAACTCCACAGTCCCGTCTGTATCACAGAGGACGCAGCCATCCAGCACATCAAGAGTGGTCATGATCCTGCAGCCGCCTCTCTTTTCCGAAAGGGCGAATGAGAAGTTCTTGTTTTCGGTAGGCTCTATGCCCCATTCATTCCTGTAGAGAGCCGCTGTATCATAGACAGGGCTTTTTTCGGCTCTCATAAGCTCTGTTTCGTCGAGTTTCGGTATCAGCCTGAAACAGCCTGTATCCGCCTCCTTTATATCATACACAATATCCCACTGCACATTCTTTTTTGTGAGATCCGGATGCGATACTGTGAGCAGCGCTGATGCCCCTGCACGGTCAAAGCTTTCGGATGCGTACAGATACCTGTTTGTGGTTGTGTTTCTGATTGTACAGGTACCCAGATCCATATCGGAAACGAGCATCCTCCACAGCGACGGGAACATCCCCTTTTTCCTGTTCCCGTCCTTCGTGTCGATTATTTCTCCCCTGAAGAATGCTTCATAATAGTCACCTATGAAATCGGGATATTTCCCGGGAACATATTTCCATTTCAGGCCGTTTTCGGGGTTGGTAAGATATATGTCTCCGCCCTCGTTCGTCTGCCTGAGATATTCAAGTCCCGCCTTGCCGTCCACCTGATACTGATGGCAGGTCGGAAAGCGTTCATCTCCGGTGATAAGCTTTGCAGGCACATCTATCTGATGGATGAATTCATGGGTCATGAATCCGCAGGTCCATGGTTCCTTCCTTTCCTCCGTCATGGGTGTACCGGCGTTTATCTTCTTTATCTCCGCGCTCACATCCAGCGGGTAAACGCAAGATTCCCCATATTCCGAAAGCAGCAGGTTCTTCGCTGTGGTACCGTAACCCACCTGTCTGCCGCTGAAAAAGAAGACCGAATCAAAATCGCTCACCGGTATCCGTTTTGAAGAATATCTGCTGACATCATCGTACCCGAACCCTGATGACGGCAATGTCATGGCATCATCTATCCATGCACAATACGGCATTATCCTTACACTGTGGTCTGTCATCTCTTCTATGCCCTGTTTGAACCTGATGATGCTGTGATCTATCACCCTGTCCGTATCAGAGCCCTTTTCGATTCTGAATGTCCTATCCCTGCCGCCTAAATCCATCGTAACATTGCTGCATTTGACGAATAATACCCGCAGCACGGCTTCCCCGCCCTTTTTGCGGGTGCCGCTCCTGTGATCCGATATTACCGTCTCATGCAGTGCGGTGATATTTTCCAGTTCGCTCCCGATGTTGTTTTTCCCATACACATTTGCGGAAACACACGGCACAAGGAGCAAAACAGCAATGAAAAAAGCTGAAACGAGCTTCAATGTTCTGATCGTCATAAGTATCCCTTTTCTGATATGGCTCGTGCGGGTAAAACCCGCTGTTACCTCGTTGATCTTTTCATCCCCGAACGTCCTTTTTGCGACCCGACCATATTATCTGCCGGTATTTTACACTGAAAGAGGTTAAAACCCGCTGTTACCTCGTTGATCTTTCTATCCCCGAACGTCCTTTTTGCGACCCGACCTTATTGTCTGCCGGTATTTTACACCGAAAGAGGGTAAAACCCGCCGTTACCTCGTTGATCTTTTCATCCCTCAGTACAGTGTTTCCGATCAATGGATAAGGATAAAAACACCTGCGATGATCATGCTGTGGAAGGGATATGCGATTATCCTGATGATCTGGTTTTTGTTGTTGAAGCCCCTGTCTTTCCAGCCTTTGCAGTCCGCTGTTTCCGGGTACAGCTTTCTGAAATACCCCACGGTCATCACCAGCCACTGATCCTGAACTATTATATCAAAAGCCTTCATTATGTACAGCATTACGATAAATCTTCCCGTCAGGGACAGAAAGCCGCAACCGTCCTTTATGCCTTCCGTACCGATATAGATCACTCCCGCAAGGATGGACAGCAGAAACACTGCCAGCAGTATATGTGCTGTGATCTGCTTATGCATAGCCGGCTCGGGATGATCCTTTGCAGCCTCACGCACATCCTCCGGAAGGAAACGCAGCACCAGTGACGGCTTTGCCATAGGGCTTGCCGTCACTATCACGATCATCTCGATAAGGCACAGTATCAGCGCCGTGATCACTACCTTTATCATTACATATCGCTCCGTTATACACTTATTTCGTAATGCTCTCCCGTGATCTATTCTTCGGGCTGCACAGAGGCGTATTCCAGTGCCTGCCGCATTTTCTTCTCAAACAGTTCGGCGGGGATGAGGGCGATGCCCTCCTTATCATCGGTCAGGACGATGAGCCTCTGCCCTCCTGTCAGTCCGAACTTTTCCCTGACTTCCTTGGGGATCACCAGCTGACCCCTGTCGTTTATGGCCACAGAGCCCCATATATTTTTCCCCACCTTAGGCGGCGGGATAACTCCCTTTCCGTCGATAGTCGCCGTTTTGACAAGGCTGTCTATGGTCACGTCGTAGATCTCCGCAAGGCGCATGCATTTTTCGATATCGGGCACAGTAGCACCGCTTTCCCATTTCGCATAGGCCTGACGGGATATGCCTATCTTTCCTGCGATCTCCTCCTGGGAAAAGCCATGGATATTCCTGAGCATAATAAGATTTTCCCTCAGCATTGGTACCTCATTTCAATAATGAATCGACAGTGTCGATATAAAATCCGCTGTGTGTGGTATGGATGCAATGGTCACTGTCCGTGGTCTCTGTTAACCTGCAGTTCTCGCCTATATACGATACAGCACGCTCCGCCTGTTCACGGGAAGCCGCACAGAGATATGTCCCGTTTTCGGAAATGCTTTCCTTTGCGTGGATATAAACGCAGGGCACCTCAATATCGGAAAGTATCTGTTCATGGGTATGGCCGTGGTTCCATGTCAGGTCGTAGAAATGCTCGCCATAAGCAAAGTCATACTCCTTTGCGAACTGAAACACATACCACAGCGAGTACGGCAGATAGCTTATCCTTACGGGTTCATCGGGATTTTTATCGTGAATGCTCTGTGCCATATCCGCGATCCCGGGCATGTAGTCCTTCATAAAAAGCTGTCCCCAGTAGCAGTGCCGCAGATAAAATGCTTCCCAGCATTCGGTCTTGTCCGAATTATTATAGTCATGCACGTTTTTATAGGTGTCAAGATATGCAAAGCTCTGCTCCCAGTTTTCACCCTGTGTACTGAAAACAGGCGGATCCTCCAGCACCGCCCCTGCTATGTTCTCTCCGCCGTATGCAGCGATATATGCAGCAGTGAGTGCGCCGTTGGAATGACCTGCCACCACCGTGGGCTCACCTATCACCTCATCAATGAATGTGATAAGATCATTCCCGTTCACATCGATATAGTACAGGCTCTCATCGTGGGATGACTCGCCGTGGCCGTACACATCCACAGCGTAGATATGCCATTTTTTGCAGAGTTCGGGCATTACGAGGGCATAGTCCTCCCAGATACCCATCTGCCCGTGTATCAGGAGAAGTGCAGGCTTATCATTCGCCACTTCCCCGTAATTGATGATAGTCCCATTTGGAAGGAAAAACTGCTTTTCCTCCGCTCCCACACTGTCAAGAGCTTTTTGGTACTTGTCATACCAGTGCAGGTTATTGTGGCAGTAGATGGCAGCGGCAGCCGCTGCTATCACAAGGATCGATGCAGATACAACTGCGGTTATTTTAAGTGCTTTTTTCATAGGATCTCCTCCTTTTGTGATCTCTATGATCATTGTAGCACATGGTTGCGTATATATCAATCGATCAAACTTGTCAAATCCGGAGGATCCTTGTTGCGTTTGGTTGCGTCCCGCTGTGTGCATCATCCACAGCACATCATCCGTAATTCCAGCCGTGTTCGCTGTGGTATATCATCAGCTTTGTCATCCCGCCGTCTATACAGATGTTCTCACCTGTGATAAATCCCGCCTTGTCCGAGCAGAGAAAAAGCACCATAGCCGCGATGTCCATGGGTGTCCCCACCCGTCCCACAGGCTGTTGAGCTGCATCCGCACCTGTGATGTCGCTCTGTGTGGTATCTATCCACCCCGGGGAGATACTGTTCACCCTCACTTTACCCGCCAGGCTCACCGCCATTGCGTGAGTAAGGGCTGCTATGCCTCCCTTTGCAGCGGTGTAGCTCTCAGTCTGCGGCTGGCTCATCCTGTCCCGCGAGGATGAGATATTGATTATAGACCCGCCTTTATTGAAATGAGGCAGGAACAGCTTTGACAGATAGAATGGCGCTGTCACGCCCACCGACATAGCATACCCGAATTCTTCATAGCTGCACTCATCTATGCCCTTCATGAGCGGCAGGGCATTGTTTATCAGGTAGTCAATATGGCCGTATTTTTTTACTACACTGTCCGCAAAGGCTTCAAGCACCGCCTTGTCGGATATATCGCCCACATAGTGATCACCCGGTGCCTTATCTATTATACAGACTTCTGCACCGTTCTTCGCAAATTCCTCTGCAATACACCTGCCTATGCCCTTTGCTCCCCCGGTTATGACCGCGACCTTGTTTTTCATTGTCATCATTCACCTGTCTTCTCTAACGGCGGCAGCTCGTGGATGCCATATTCCTCGTAATATATCTTATACGCCGTTTCAACATCCCCCGATAATTCTATCAGCGCTCCTGCCTGAAACATTGTAGAAAGCGTTCCCGACGGCGCCTTGTATGCCGCATTTGATACTACACTCATCTTTTCTGCGCCCGCTTTTTCAGCTCTGAGCGTACACTCTGCATCAAACAGCAATGTACCCGTTGCGATATGATAATCACTGGATACGATTGCAAGCTTTTTCACCTGCGGATATTTTTCCGACAGTATATCGTATGTATAGATGGCATTCTGTGCAGTGGTCATGGATCTGTCCTCGACTATGATGCGTTTTTCATCAACGCCGTTTTCCATGAGCCATTCTGCCATCCTGCCCGATTCTGTTGCATCTTTGTTATCCGCCGCAGTCCCTCCGCCTGTGCATACGATAAGGGCATCCGGATATTTCTGAGCGCTGTTCAGCACTACCTTCAGCCTTTCCACAAGCTCCGGCCTCATGGTGCCATCCGGGGCAAGCTGGAACCCGAGGGCTACAATGCACAGTTCATCGGTCTGAGGCAGTCCGTCGGGCAGCACATCATAATTCAGCGCCAT
>JAFPYQ010000361.1 GCA_017394475.1 Oscillospiraceae bacterium
CACCGCCTGCAAGTTTTACCGCAGAATGGGAGCGGTACTCTCGAAGATAGATATGTACGCCTACTATCTTGATCCTGAGATAAGGGATGAGATAATGCTCATATGGTATCTTGATCTGTAAAAACCGACAGCACGCTGCAAAGCGTGCTGTTTTTGTTGTAAAGAGGAAAGCCATAGCACCCTGTCATGACGGGTGCTATGGCTGAAATTTTTAGCTTTATACGGCACAATGTTATCAATACATACCGCCCATGCCGCCCATTCCGCCGCCTGCGGGCATCGGAGGCTCGGGTTCCTTGATATCTGCAACGAGGCTCTCTGTGGTGAGCACCATAGCTGCAACGGATGCTGCATTCTGGAGAGCGCTGCGTGTTACCTTTGTGGGGTCAACGATACCTGCGGGTATCATATCAACATACTCCTCGTTGTAAGCATCGAAGCCGTAGCCTACCTTTCTGGAGCGAACGATGTTGTTTACTATAACAGAGCCTTCAAGACCTGCATTCTGTGCGATCTGGCGAACAGGTTCCTCGAGTGCCTTGAGCACGATCTGAGCACCTGTCTTCTCATCGCCCGAAAGTGTCTCAACGAGCTTTTCAACTGCGGGCATAGCATTGATGAGTGCTGTTCCGCCGCCTGCTACGATACCTTCCTCTACTGCTGCCTTTGTAGCTGCAAGAGCATCCTCGATGCGGAGCTTCTTTTCCTTCATCTCGATCTCTGTAGCTGCACCTACCTTGATGACAGCAACACCGCCTGAGAGCTTTGCAAGTCTCTCCTGGAGCTTCTCACGGTCAAAGTCGGATGTGGTAACTTCGATCTGGCTCTTGATCTGGTTGATCCTGTCCTTGATAGCAGCCTTGTCGCCTGCACCGTCAACGATGATGGTGTTTTCCTTGGTGATCTTGACCTGCTTAGCCTTACCGAGCTGGCTTATCTGGGTCTCCTTGAGTTCAAGACCGATCTCTTCGGAGATGACCTCGCCGCCTGTGAGGATAGCTATATCACGGAGCATTTCCTTACGTCTGTCACCAAAGCCGGGAGCCTTGACTGCAACGCAGGTGAATGTGCCTCTGAGCTTGTTTACGATGAGTGTGGAAAGTGCCTCGCCCTCAACATCCTCAGCGATGATAACGAGCTTCTTGCCGCTCTTTACGATCTCTTCGAGGAGGGGAAGGATCTCCTGGATGGATGCTATCTTCTTGTCTGTGATAAGGATGAGAGCATCATCTATAACAGCTTCCATCTTCTCTGTATCTGTTACCATGTAAGGAGTGATGTAGCCTCTGTCGAACTGCATACCCTCAACTACCTCGGAATAAGTCTCAGCAGTCTTGGATTCCTCGATGGTGATAACACCGTCAGCGGATACCTTATCCATAGCCTCTGCAATAAGCTTGCCCACTGTTTCATCAGCGGAGGAAACTGTTGCAACTCTTTCGATATCTGCAGAGCCTTCGATCTCCTTGGAGTTTGTCTTTATAGCTTCAACAGCAGCGTCAACAGCCTTAGAGATACCCTTCTTGATTATCATGGGGTTAGCGCCTGCTGCGATGTTCTTCATACCCTCACGAACGAGAGCCTGTGCAAGGAGAGTAGCGGTAGTAGTACCGTCACCTGCTGCATCGTTGGTCTTTGTAGCAACTTCCTTTACGAGCTGTGCGCCCATGTTCTCGAAGGAATCCTCAAGCTCTATATCCTTTGCGATGGTAACGCCGTCATTGGTGATAAGGGGAGCGCCGAACTTCTTGTCGAGCACTACGTTCCTGCCCTTAGGACCCAGTGTGATCTTTACTGTATCTGCCAGCTTGTCGATACCAGCCTGGAGAGACTTGCGGGCTGCTTCGCCGTAAATAATATCCTTAGCCATTGTAAATTACCTCTATTCTGTGATTATTCTACTACTGCGAGAATGTCGCTCTGACGGAGGATAGTGTACTCAACGCCGTCTATCTTGACCTCTGTGCCTGCATACTTGGAAGCGAGGACCTTCTGACCTACCTTAAGGGTCATAACTACCTCGTTGCCGTCTACATTGCCGCCGGGACCCACTTCAACGATCTCCGCGATCTGGGGCTTTTCCTTTGCGTTGCCGGTGAGGATGATGCCGCTCTTGGTGGTCTCCTCAGCCTCTGTCATCTTGATAACGACTCTGTCTGCCAGTGGCTTTATTTTCATTATCTTTCATTCCTTTCGTATATCAGCATCGGCGGGATGCCCGCCTTGCCGCAATACTCCGTTATACGGAGTCTGAACACATATTTAGCACTCTTTTGCTCTGAGTGCTAAAATATATTTTACCACATTTTTATAAAAAATCAAGTGCTTTCAAATAATTTATGGAAATTTGGCTGATTTGTCCAAATTATGATATAATATATCGTCGACTACTGTTAAGAATTACAAATGACCCGTTTCTCATATCATCAGCAGCCGACGGTACATCAGCTGATCGTTATGGTCTTGACAGGCGGTGTTACTGCTTTCTTCTTGGGGAGAGTCAGTATCAGGATGCCGTTCTTGTATGCTGCTGAAACGGCTTCCGTATCTATCCCGCTTATGTCAAAGCTGCGCTGGTATGTGCCGAATATGCGTTCGCGGCGGATATATCTTGCGCCCTTGGGCTCCTCTTTCTTCTGAGCATGCTCTGCCTTTACAGTAAGGGAGCTACCGTCGATATCCACCTTGATGTCTTCCTTGGTGAATCCCGGCATTTCAAGCTCCATGGTGAACTTGTCCTCATCCTCGAGGATATCTGTGCGGCAGGAGAATACCTTGTCGTCATGGTCGTAGTATGATCTGTCGAGATCATTCACTGCATCGAATATATTTCTTGTAAATGGTGTGAGTCTGTACATATATAACACTCCTTTATATGATGGCAGGCAGCATCTGCAGACCTGCTCCTGTTTACGCTTTCGGTGAAAGGCGTCCCCGAAAACTTCTGCTAACGGGGCGTTTACCCTTTCGATGAGTATATGATACTACTCCATTGTGACAGATATATCATGATCTTGTGATATTTTGATGAAAAATTAGCACTCCCGTATCGAGAGTGCTAATTTTGCGGATCTGTCCTTTGTTTATGGGCTTTTGTCATATCTTGCGGTAATGTACTCCGGCCTTTCCTGTCTTATCCTCCCTGACAAAGGGCTTCTTTACTCCTTTGAGGTAGATGTCAAAGAACCTGTAATGGGAATAGGCAAGGTGCTTGTGGATTGTGGCATGGCTTATCTTTCCGCAGAATGAGCGCAGGGGGAAGAAGGCCTTCACATCCGTAAAGCCTAAGTGTGTGGCACCGTCGAACAGCACATGATAGGTATCGGCAGTGGTATTGAAAAACGGCCTTGTTTCAAAATTCAGGTTGTCCTTACAGCTTATCTGGCAGAAGGGTTTTGTCATCGGCGTGTCGTCATAGTCCCCGAAGAGAGCGCCGTCTATGTTTATCCCGCAGGAAAAGCCTTCACGGTACCTGCACAGATAATATGCAGTATCTCCGCCCAGTGAATGTCCCGAAACCCCGATACCGCATTCGGTGTCGATATTGTCTTTGAACCGTTCCTTTACCGCATCTGCCGCAAAGACCATATCATCCGCCCATACCTCTGTCCTTTTACGGAGATAGGAACAGTATCTGTTCTGGAATTCATCGAATTTTTCCAGTGCCTCTTCCGGGGTGAACTTCCTGTTCATCACTTTGAGCTGGGCGAAACCTACGGTTATGACATTTTTGTCATACATCACCTTGGATTTTTTTTTGTCGAACAGGTCGTATTCGCCGTTGTCGTAGTCATTTTCTATCGCCTCATTGGCGTGCCCTACGGATGCGATGATATACCCATGGCTTGCAAGGTCGCAGCACAGCAGCGTATTAGCTTCCACAACGCTGTTGTAGCCGTGGCTGAACATGATGAGCGGGAAACGGGCATCCTTTATCATGGGCACATCGTAGTGCTCCGGGTATCTGAGCTCTTCCGGCAGCTTTTTTGAGTAGAAAGCCTTTGCGACTTCTCTTTCTTTCCGTTCGGAATAGGCGGGAGCCTTTTTTGCTCCCGCCGTGCTCTCTTTTGTCACGGGGTAGTACATACGCACCGAAAGCCGCCGCGGGCCGCCCTTTCCCGGGGTATCTGTCCGTTTGCTGTCGGTGAGGGTGAATGTACAGGTGCCGACATTATATTCACCTGTGATATAGTTGAAGCCGATCATAAGTCCTCCTTAAGATGCTTATGGGAGCAGTTTCATTATCGCTTCTGCAGTCTGTTCTATGGAAAGTCCCGTTGTGTCTATGGTGTTTTCCAGAGTTGAGAAAAGGGGCAGGGAGCGCAGGCTCACGTTGAGCCAGTCATCTGTTCTCCATTCACAGCTTTTGTCATTTTTCCATCTTTTTACAAGCTCATCACTGTCACACACAAGGGTCACGGAGGTGATGTCACACTGCATATCCGTCATGCCTTTTATGATGCTGTCACGCACCCATTCATCATCCATGAGCCACACCAGAACCACCATGCTGCACACCGTGCATCTGCTGTAATTGCCTGTCAGGTGCAGGATATTGTCCACTGCCATGGCTTTGGTCTCTTTATTCCCTACAAAGGGGTGGATATCCATGCACATATCGCCGTCGATAAATGCACAGCCATCTGTATTGCGGGCGATATGTTTCCCTGCAGCGGTCTTGCCGCCCCCCATAGGGCCGTTTATTATGATAACTTTCATGTTCTGTTTTCTTATTCGGTATTGCAGTGATGCTATCCGATGCTATGTACTGCATCAGGCAGTCTTTCCTTGACTGCATTCACAACGGTGGTCTTCCCGCCGGCTGTGATGCCTCCTATTGCTATTATTCCTTACCTGTGAACTTTGGTTCTGTGAATGTCACGCCGTTTTCCAGCAGGATGTCCAGAAACTGCTTGTAATATCCGGGGACGAGCTCCTCTGTTTCGTCATGGGCATGGAGCAGTATGATATGCCCGCCGTCGGGAGCGAGTATGGATGCGCCTTCGGAAGGGGATGTGTCATATATCCGTTTTAACACGTCATCTGCGGTGAAGCCGCTGCCCTTGCGGATATTATACTCCGCAAGATCGAAGGTCCAGAATGTATCTATATCCTTGTCAAGACCCTTTTCCTTCCACCATTCATAGGGGATATGGGAGTCGGACAGCTTATCAAAGCCCTTTTCGGCAAGGTATCTCTGCAGTGCATCCTTATTTGCGCCGCCCTTGTCGCCGTAGGGGAAGCGGAAGGGTCTGTATTTACGAACTACTCCCGCTTTTTCATACAGCTCGTTCAGTATCTGTTCGTTTTTCTCTATCTCCTCGATACATTCATCTAATGACAGCTTAGAGAAATTAGGGTGTGAATAGCTGTGATTGCCGACTATGATGCCGTTTTTCAGGGCATACAGTGCCGCATCGTAATGGGACTCCACCATAGCTCCCCAGGCAAACATGACGCATTTTATGCCCTTCTCGTTCAGGTAATCAACTATGGCAGGAGTATTGTTCGAGGCGATATCATCTATTGTAAGAACTGCTTTTATCATAAGGACCTCCGTTTGGGTGATCGGTTAAAGGTTTATCAACATATATTATATATCAATGCTCCCGATATGTCAAGGCGGGCAGGCTGAGCCTGCACCCTCTTCGTTGGTTATTTTGTACGGGACGTCTGTTTTGCAGCTCGGTAACTTTACTGTCTGCTGATATTTTACTCTATGGGCTGAGCCTGCACGCACTTCGTTGGTTATTTTGTACGGGACGTCTGTTTTGCAGCTCGGTAACTTTACTGTCTGCTGATACTTTACTCTATGGGCTGAGCCTGCACGCACTTCGTGGTTTATTTTGTACGGGACGTCTGTTTTGCGGCTCGGTAACTTTACTGTCTGCTGATATTTTA
>JAFPYQ010000362.1 GCA_017394475.1 Oscillospiraceae bacterium
ATGGTGGTGCAGTATTTCGTCAACGGCCTCGGCGTTGCCTTCACATCCGCATATTCAGCCTGCAGCAAGTACCTCAACATGGCTATGCAGCCCGCAGCCACAGCAGGTGCTGCAATGTCCTCCTACACCAGCCAGAACTACGGTGCAAAGCGCTTCGACAGGATAAAGGAAGGCCTCAGAGTATGCCTGGGGATAGCCCTCACTGCATACATCATCTTAGGCTCTGTTATGACCTTCTTCCCCCGCGTCCTTGCAGGCTTTATCCTCAACGGTGAAGAGCAGATAAGCTATGCGGCACAGTTCCTGCCCATGTGCGGGATGATGCTCTTTGCGGTGGATATGCTCTTTGTCATAAGGAACGGCGTTCAGGGAATGGGCTTCCCCTTCATCCCCATGCTCTCGGGCATCGCGGAGATGTTCCTGCGCATCGGTGCCATAGTCCTTTTCATCGGCAGCATAGGTTTCAGAGCCACTGCAGCCGCCGAGATATCCGCATGGGTGGGCGCACTGCTGATAAATACCGCTGCATTCGTTGTGATATTTACAAGGGAAAAGGCAAAATACGACGGTGGTCACGACAGCATGAGAGAACTCACAAAGGTAAGACATGACAAGCCCGCAAAGGCAAATCAGTTCTGATATAATCCACATTTTCATATTCATATCGGGAGGTCAATATGAACAATTTCAATTTCTACAGCCCTACAGAATTCGTTTTCGGCAAGGACAGGGAGAATGACTGCGGCGAATATGTCAAGAAGTACGGCGGAACAAAGGTGCTTCTGGTCTACGGCGGCGGTTCTGCTGTAAAGTCTGGCCTTATCGGAAGGGTCGAGGAGTCCCTTAAAAATAACGGCATCGGTTTTTCCGAGCTGGGCGGTGTTCAGCCCAATCCCCGCGATACCCTCGTTTACAAGGGCATAGATATGTGCAGGGCAGAGGGTCTCGATTTCATCCTGGCCGTAGGCGGCGGCTCTCCTATTGATACCGCAAAGGCGATTGCCATCGGTGTTCCCTATGATGGTGATTTCTGGGATTTCTACAGCGGTCAGGCAAGACCCGAAAAGGCGGTCCCCGTGGCAACTGTTCTCACCATCGCAGCAGCGGGCAGTGAGGGCTCACCAGACTCTGTCATAACAAAGACCGACGGTATGCTCAAAAGAGGCTGCGGCACGGATCTTATCCGTCCGAAGTTCTCAGTCCTCGATCCCGCTCTCACACAGACTCTCCCCGCATATCAGACAGCCTGCGGCGCTACCGATATAATGGCTCACGTTTTTGAGAGATATTTCACCAACACAAAGGAAGTGGAGATAACCGACCGCCTTTGCGAGGCTGTCCTGATGACGATGATAAAGGAAACTCCCCGTGTCATCGCGGATCCCGACAATTACGACGCAAGGGCGAATATAATGTGGGCAGGTATGGTGGCTCACAACAACATCGTAGGTGTGGGCAGAGAGCAGGACTGGAACAGCCACGGCATCGAGCATGAGCTCTCCGCTCTCTATGACTGCGCTCACGGTGCAGGTCTTGCAGTCATCATGCCCGCATGGATGGAATTTGTTTACAAGCATGATGTGATGCGCTTTGCACAGGCAGCAGTACGCATCTGGGGCGTGAAGATGAACTTTGCCGATCCTGCTGTGACCGCTCTTGAAGGCATACACCGCTTCAGAATGTTCCTGCGCAGCATAGGCATGCCCATAAACTTTGAAGAGCTGGGCGCTAAGGAAGAGGATATACCCGCACTCGTTGAGAAATTCGGCATAGGTGACGGCGAAACAGGCGGATTTGTCCACCTGAAAGCCGCTGACATAGCAGAGATATACAGGATAGCCGTGAGGGCTGAGCTGTAATGGGCACATTTCCTTCATTCATGTTCCGTGAGGAGAACCGCATACCGGCCTCACAGCAGAACACTCCCGATATCGAAGGCTATTACTACACCGCACCGGATGGCTCACAGATGGCATTCTGGATATACAAGGCGGACAGGGTCTCAAAGGAGCACACCCATGACTATGACGAATGGATGATAGTCGTTGAGGGAGAATACCTTGTGACCATAGACGGCAAAGAACATCTTCTTCACGCAGGGGACGAACTGTTCATCCCCAAAGGAAGCGTTCAGGGCGGCAGAGTGAAGAAGGGCACCCGTTCCATACACGCATTCGGCGGTCAGCGCATCACACAGTATCAGACAGTCCACTACTCCCCGGAGATGTATGACGATGTATGTGAGTTCCTGACAAACAGCTTTTCCGAATCGGGAAAGGCCTTCGATATCAACGGACGGCACAGGGATTACAGGGATATAACGGAAAATTTTGAACTATTCCTGTGTATGACCGACAACAAAAGAATAATAGGCACAGTCGCGG
>JAFPYQ010000363.1 GCA_017394475.1 Oscillospiraceae bacterium
CAGTATTGAGAGACTCTGCCGCCGCAGTACACTCCTCAAGGCTGTGGAGAGCGTATTCACGGGGCTTTTCCAGGCCTATATCCGTGATAAGCTCTCTGCCCGTGATATTGTTCCTTGTCCCGATATGGAAAAGCCTGTAGAACGGGTAATCAATGACCACCCTGTTTTCCGGGCTCACCATCTCAAAGATATATGTGCAGTCGCAGTCAAGTTTGTCAAAGGGTATCTGCCCGAAATTGTCTGCACGGCGTATTATGTCCATGAATGTGTGTTTCAGCGTTGCCTCTGCATTGGCAGTCTCCGCTGATATGACACCGTTGGTGGAAAAGCGCCATCGGCTCTCTTGCCTGTCATACCACAATTTGATTATAGAGCCGTCTATCTTATCCTGGACCCGTGCACTGTGCCAGTCGATACTGTCTGCATAGCTCTCGTTCCAGTTCCCGAACTTGCGGAACGGCCAGCACACCGGTTCAAGGCTCTGTGTGTCGATCACGATACCCCTTGATTCCTGCACCACCGGGTCTGAAAAATCACACATTGCCTCATAATTGAATATGGTCAGCCGCCCCTCGGATCTGAAGCGTATCCCCTTTTTGGTGAGGATATCCTGCCATGTATCGGGAAATTCATGGATAAGACGGCAGATGTATGAGTTATTGTTCATTTTATTGTATAAACTGTATCAGTGCCCCATCCTGTCGGCTCTGTGCAGCAGCTTTATATCATCAAAAAGCTGCGGGAACTCAACAGAGAGGAGTTTTCTGTCCTTTTCCTCGGATGCCGCAGACTTTTCCCACGAGTTGCCCGGTACCATGTGCCAGTTTATCAGTCGGGCAATGTAGAAGTCCCCGGCACAGCGCGGGTCTTCCGGACAGAAGTCCCTGCGCGGCTGCTCTACGGTGGGGAAACGGTCATTGAACTCCGAAAGGCATTTCATAAGATATATGTATGTCCCATAATTCTCATGCCCGTAGTAATGAGCATTTTCCGTGGGCTCGCCTTTGCCGTTGTGAAAATCCTTGGTATATGCCTTGCCGATATCGTGATGGAGTGCAGTCTTGTAAAGCATCTCTGTTCGTTTTTCATCAATACCGTTTTCGTCACAGATGCTCTTTATATTATCCGCCACATAGAGCAGATGCTCTCCGAGAGTGTGATCATGATAGATACTGCACTGGTCGAAATCCATGAGAGCCGTTGGGTCAAGCCCTGCAACACCCGCGGGATATTCATCGGTAAAATCAAATTTATCCCCGTAGGAAAGATACATGATCTCATCGAATCCCTCATAGAGGGACGGAAGCTGATAGGAACGCAGCATGTGGTCATATACATCCTCGATCACTCTGGCAAAGCCTGTGCGTTTTGAGTTGCGCGCCCTGCATACACTGACGGGAACGAGGAACACAACGCATATCCTTCTGCAGTCGCAGCTTTTGATCTCATTAAGGAATGCCATGCCGCTTTTTCCGTGAAAGATTTGTCGCATCCATAATGCAGGAAACGCCCTTTTTAAGGTCATCCCTGACATCCTTTGTCAACAAAGGAAATACGGATGTATCTCCCGGCGGTGTGTTCAGCTTTATGCGCATGGCATCACTGGAATGGATATTTATCCCCATAGAATGTGTCCATGTGGATTTACCGCATCCGGGAAGCCCCACAGTCATGTAGAAACACGCGCTCATAGTATCAGCCCTTTTATCATCCGTTCCTACTCATTCGGTGAGTGCCTTGTATATCTGTTCGAACTTCATTCCCCTGCTTGCCTTGACAAGAACGGTGTCGCCCTCCCGAAGAATGGTCCTCAGCAGATCAGCCGCCTGTTCATTGTTATCGAAGTGATATGACCTTTCGGGGCTCTCGGGGTGGCCGAAGCCCTCATTTATATACTTTGCGTTTTCACCCACTGTTACGAGGATGTCGGCTATCTCCTCCGCTGCTTCACCGACCTCATGGTGGAGCTGCGGGGCATAGTCGCCCAGCTCCAGCATATCTCCCAGAACAGCTATACACCTTCCATCTGCATGACTGAGCACTCCCAGAGCGGCTCTCATCGATGCGGGCGCTGCATTGTAGCAGTCGATTATGTATGAGATTCCGTTCACCTTTTCGACATGCTGTCTGAGGCCTGCAGGCGCATAGCCTTCCAGTGCCTTTATCGCCTCTGATGCATCACAGCCTGCCGCAACTGCCGCAGCCACAGCGATGAGTGCATCTAAGATATGATGCATGCCCGTGCAGG
>JAFPYQ010000037.1 GCA_017394475.1 Oscillospiraceae bacterium
AATACGCAGATAGACTTCATTCTGGACCCGCTGACGGGTGTGGTATCGAGAAAGTGTATCACGGGCTTCGCAAAGCATCTTATAGAACAGGGCGTACCCTTTACCTTCGGTATGCTCGATCTTGACAACTTCAAATTCATCAATGATACCTACGGCCATCATGTGGGTGACGGTGTGCTGGTGAACATCGCGAAGGACCTTGCGGACTATATGTGGGATTACGGTGTCATAGGCAGGTTCGGCGGCGATGAGTTCCTTTTCATAGATATGGTGGATCTGGAGTATCCCGCAAAGAAGGAGCTTTTTACAGACCTGTACTGCGGGGATACAGTGATCCGCAGGAATGTCATCCTCGATACCTGCAAGCCCTTTGTGACGGGCACCATCGGCTGTGCCACATATCCTTCGGATGCACAGGATTATGATACTCTGTTTTCTCTGATAGACAAGACCCTTTACCGCGGCAAGACCAAGGGCAGGAACTGCTATATCATCTATGTGGAGGAAAAGCATAAGGATATAGAGATACGCAAGATAGCCCGCCATGGTGTATGTACCTGCATGATGGCACTCACAAGGCAGTTCGATTTTGCGCCGGGAGCGGAAAACAAGCTGAGGTCCGTCATGCCGCTGCTTATGGATGAACTGCGGATCACCGAGCTCTACTATATCGGCAGCAGCAGTATCATGCACTCTGTCCGCGGCGGTGAGACCTTCGGCGAGATGCCTGATATATCCGCAGTGCTCTCTGATGAGGTATACAGCACCAACAATATCGCGGACATAAAGAAAAAATGTCCCGCGCTCCACAGCTTTCTTGATGAACGCGGGATAGAGACTGTTCTCTTGGTGCGCATAGGCATGGAGAACGATACCGACGGCTATCTTATCTGTGCGGAGCCCAACAGTCAGAGGATATGGCAGGAGGACGAGTGCGCCCTCATGTATTTCCTTGCAAAGCAGATCGCGGCACGGCTGCGCATAGACGGTGAAAAGCTGTCGTAAGCGCTTTCTGACAGTATGCGGGTCTCATAGATTAAATTTTTCTAATTAAAATCTAATCTTTCCCTTACTCACGAATATTGACAAAGTTTATGAAAAATGATAGAATAGTATGAAATGATACATATCATTTGCTTTGTGTTTATCATTCTCATATCCGAAGTGATGTGGGATCAATTCAAGGAGGTCATCATTTATGGCAATCAGCTTACAGAAAGGTCAGAAGATCGATCTTACCAAGGGCAACCCCAGCCTTACCAAGATCATGGTAGGTCTCGGATGGGACGTAAACCAGTATGACGGCGGTGCGGACTTCGACCTTGACGCAGCAGCTTTCCTGCTCGATGCAAACGGAAAGGTACCCTCTGACGGTGAGTTCATTTTCTATGGACAGCTCGAACACTCCAGCAAGTCCGTCATCCATCAGGGCGATAACCTTACAGGTGAGGGCGAAGGCGATGACGAGCAGATCTTCGTTGATCTTTCGCTCGTTCCCGATAATATCGACAAGATCGCATTCACAGTTACTATCTATGATGCAGACGTTCGCCGCCAGAACTTCGGTCAGGTCCAGAACGCATTCATAAGGATAGTTGATGAGAGCACAAATCAGGAACTCATCCGTTTCGATCTCGGCGAGGACTTCTCCATCGAGACAGCAGTCGTTGTCGGTGAACTCTATCGTCATCAGGGCAACTGGAAGTTCAATGCTGTGGGCAGCGGTTACGCAGGCGGTCTGCGCGCTCTCTGCCTCTCCTACGGCGTAAACGTTCAGTAATATGGCATTTGTCAGGTGACATAAGACATACAAAGTATAGCTTACAGGAGGCATTGATTCTACCAAAATGAATAATTTAAAAGGTCTCACCTCACAGGAGGTCGAGCAGTCAAGACAACAGTACGGCACGAATGCACTCACACAGATCCCCCCCGATCCGCTGTGGAAAAAGATACTTGAAGGCTTCAAGGATCCCATGATCATGATCCTTCTCGTGGCGATGGTCGTACAGATCATACTTTTCGCAATAGGACAGGCTGAGTGGTTCGAGCCTGTGGGCATATTCATTGCCATTATCATTGCAAACGGCGTTGCATCCTTCTCAGAGAACAGCCAGGAGGGCAAGGCTTCTGCTCTCAAAGCAGAAGAGCTGGCAAAGGAAATGGCAAAGGTCGTACGTGACGGCGAGCTCCGGGAGATACATGTGAGCGATGTCGTTGTGGGTGATATCGTATATCTCCAGGCAGGCGACAAGATCCCTGCAGACGGTGAGATCGTAGAAGGCGAGGCCAAGGTCGATCAGGCAGCTCTGAACGGTGAGACCGAAGAGGCTGACAAGGTACCCAATGTAAACGGCGATACCTATGATATAAAGGATCTCCTCAATACTCACTATGCATACAGAGGAACAGTCGTATGCGGCGGTGAGAGCCACATGGAAGTAAAGGTAGTCGGCGACAAGACCCTGTTCGGTGAGCTTGCTCTCGAAGTACAGGAAGACCAGCGCCAGACTCCTCTTCAGGTAAAGCTGGCAAAGTTGGCACAGCAGATATCCACATTCGGTTATATCGGCGCTTCTGCCATAGTAGTGGGCATTATCCTGCGCGCACTCATCATGGGCGAGCTCCCCGGTGATCTGTTCGGCTGGATCAAGTTCCTGCTCAATGCCATCACAGTGGCAGTTACCATCATAGTATGTGCAGTCCCCGAGGGACTTCCCATGCTCACATCCATCCTCCTCTCCTTCCAGAGCATGAAGATGGCAAAGGACAATGTCCTTGTAAGAAAGATAAACGGTCTGGAGACCGCAGGTTCACTTTCTCTGCTCTTCTCCGATAAGACAGGTACCATCACCGAGGGCAGACTTTCTGTTGTAGAGCTGGTAACAGGTAATGTCACAAAGTTCTCCAAGCTCTCCGAACTCGTTCCCGAGCTTTCCCTCGATGTCATCACAGGTATAGGCCTCAACAACTCAGCTCAGGCCAGTGCAGGCCAGGTCATCGGCGGCAACAGCACAGACCGTGCTCTCATGGCCTTCATCGTTGACAACCAGGCTGAGAACAAGATGAACAAGGATGAGGTGCGTGAGTTCAACGCATTCAACTCCACAAAGAAGATGTCAAGCGTTACCATCTGCCGCGACGGTTCCTTCTGCACCTATGTAAAGGGTGCTCCCGAGCGCATAGTTGAACGCTGCACACATTATATCGACGAAACAGGCAAGGTCAGGGAGCTCACCGAAAAGGGCTACCTCATGCAGTACATCGACGAACAGGCTGCACGCTCCATGAGACTTCTGGGCGTTGCAAAGCGCGACGGCGAGAGCGATGAGGGCGACCTTACACTGGTATGCGTTCTCTGCATCAGGGACAATGTCCGCAAAGAGGCAGTGGATGCTATCAAGGAAGTTCAGGATGCAGGTATCCAGGTCGTCATGGTAACAGGTGACCGCAAGGAAACAGCAGTTGCCATCGCAAAGGATGCAGGCCTTCTCAAGAACCCCGAGGATGTAGCGCTCACATCTCAGGAAATGGGCGAAAAGAGCGACGAAGAGCTCAAGAAGATCATTCCTCATCTCCGCGTGGTCGCAAGAGCACTTCCTACAGACAAGTCAAGACTTGTACGCTGTGCTCAGGAGCTTGATTATGTTGTCGGCATGACAGGCGACGGTGTAAACGACTCTCCCGCCCTTAAGAAAGCCGATGTTGGCTTTGCAATGGGCAGCGGTACCGAGGTAGCAAAAGAGGCCGGCGATATCACCATCCTCGATGACAACTTCTCCTCTATCGCAAAGGCTATACTCTATGGACGCACAATGTTCAAGAGCATACGCAAGTTCCTTATATTCCAGCTCACAGTAAACGTTGCAGCCGTTCTTACCTGCTTCCTGGGCTCACTTATGGGTGAAGACCACATGATGACGGTAATACAGCTCCTCGTTGTAAACCTGGCGATGGATACCCTGGCAGCTATTGCATTCGGTTCAGAGCCTGCTCTGAAGGAATTCATGAAGGATAAGCCCATACCCAGAAGCGAGAGTATCGTTACCAAGGGAATGCTCGCAGAGGTAATAATCAGCGGCCTGTACATCACAGCATGCTGCCTGTGCATCAGATTCGTTCCCGCACTTAACGATATATTCGGCGGTCAGGATACCACATATCTGAGAGCTGCACTCTTTGCAACATTCATGATGGCCATCACCTTCAACGGCTTCAATGCAAGGACAGACAAGCTAAATCCCTTCGAGAACCTGGGCAGGAACAAGAATTTCCTCTATGTTATGGGCGCACTTCTTCTTATCCAGTTCGTGTTCGTTACCTTCGGCGGCAACTTCCTGAGCGTTGAGCCTCTCAATGTTGTAACATGGCTCGTATGTCTGTGCATGGCATTCATCGTTGTTCCCATCGATGTCATCAGAAAGATCTGCATGGGCAAAAAGTAAATGAAAGAGGTGAAAAGCAGGGAGTGATCTCCCTGTGAAGATATGAGCATAAATCTTCAGAAGGGTCAGAAAATAGACCTTACAAAACCCGGTCAGGGACTCAAGGGTGTTATGGTAGGACTTGGATGGGATGAGGCTAAGCGCAGCTTTTTCTCCCGTTCCCAGACCATAGACTGCGATGCATCTGTGATCCTTCTCGGTGAGGACGGCAAGCTTGTGAGCAGGAGAGAAAAGGAGTATCTCGTATACTTCGGAAATCTCCGTCATTCAAGCGGTGCTATCATCCATCAGGGTGACAACCTCACAGGTGAGGGCGATGGTGATGATGAGGAGATCATGGTAAATCTCCCGCTCATCCCTCAGAACATAGCAAGACTTGTATTCGTGGTAAATATCTACGATGCAGGC
>JAFPYQ010000364.1 GCA_017394475.1 Oscillospiraceae bacterium
GCTGCGATCAATTTCATAAAGAGCTTTAAAAACCGGAACAAATCTAAAACCGCCATCTCGAATATTATGTTTGAATGTCTTATGGAGCCTCATATGATTTTGAGGGTTATTTTTGAAAATTGATTTCCGTGGTTTTACCCGCCCGCTACTTGACGGAAAAAGGATAATGTGGTATAATGAAATGTGAGTTTTTTCTCATCCGGACAGAGGCAGGTGAAAAGAATGGAGCTGGCTGAGCTCGTAGAATACTGCGAGAAGAAGTACAAGATAAAAGAAGATTTCCGATGGCCCGATCACCCGGGATACTCCGTTCTTCTGCACCCCTACACGGGCAAATGGGCAGCGCTGCTGATACGAAAGAAAGACCCTGTCAGCGGGAATGTGCTGCAGGTCTGCGATATATGCTGCGGCAAAGCGGCAAGAGCGCAGTTTTCCTCCGATCATATATCCGCACCATACAGAATGAAGGGTGAGGACTGGGTAGGAGTCCGCTTCGACGGCCTCACAGACCCGGATATGGTGCGCCGCCTTATCAACAGAGCAATGTTCTATGGCTTTCAGAAAAGTGCGGTCATAGTCCTGGGCAGCGATGTGAACAGCAAGGAAGTGCGGTATACGGACACTCCCCTGCCTCCGCCAAAGAAAAAACACATGGCACGGAGCACCTCGCAAACCTCTCCCGACAGGATAAGGAAGATGCGCAGACTTTATGAATACGGCTATCCATCCTTCGAGAATAACTGCAGGAACTTCTATATACAGGGCAAATTCATGGAGGATTATGAGGACGATGCCCCATGGAACGGCCAGCTCACAAAATACTACCCCACCTATCACGACCTTACCACCGAACAGCTAAGAGGCTATTTCACATGGCGCACGGATGTCCGCAGGGGCATATTCAAGGAGATCAGCACATCAATGGCGTATATCTATGTCTATGAGCTGTTAAACGGCATAGGCGCCTCATCGCCCACAGACAGCCTGGAAAAGCTGGATAAATTTTTAAAGGGCTTTGTGGAAAGCGGCATCGGTGATAAATGGATGAGCTCCTATATCCGCGGATGGATGACAGAGCTTGCTGTGATAAATGCCCTGCCTGTGGATATCACCAGAAAATACTCCGATGAAAAGCTGTTCATAAAGGACTTTGCCCTTGATGTACTCAAAAATTGCGCTGAGCATACGGATGATGAAGTATTTGACGCTCTTTTCACCTTTGGCAATAAAAAATCACTGTCATCATCAGTTTTCACGAAATGCCCCACAGAATGCAGACACCTGTTCGCATCGGCATGGAGATCAGCAGCGGAAAAATACCGTGAGGGCGGAAAAAAGCTTATGACACTGTGCTTCGGAGAATGCCGCAGCGCGGTATGGCATCCCCTGAAAAATGCGATATATTATCGCCGTGAAAAGATGCAGGATATGACCTACGAGCTCACCCCCTGCCGCAGCTATACTTTAAAGGACGGATGCTGGCGTGAAAAAGCATACCGCGACTATAATTTTGAAAAGACCATATTCAACGGATTTCTCCACGAGACCGAAAGGCAGATAAGGCTATATCTCAAAGAGGGAGCCCCGTTGAAAAAACAGCCCTCGGAGCAGTGGGCGGCAAGCTATATTGAAGCAGTAATAGAGGCTGACAGGGAAGAAAAGAGGAAAGCCGCTGCCAAAAAGATAGAGATACGCTTCGGCGACCTGGATAAGATACGGCAGGATGCTCTCCATACCCAGAATAGCCTGCTCACCGAGGAGGAAAAATTTCCTGATAGCATATCCGATACTGATATGCCCGACTTTGATGATATACCCGAAACAGATGGATACGAGGAAGAAAGCGGCACTGTTGATATCATACCGGCAGATGCTGCTTCACAGGAAATGATCTCATCCTCATGCGCATTGGATGAAAGACAGCACACAGTCCTGCAGATGCTCCTGGACGGTCAGTCCGTAAGATCCATCATCAGGGAATGGGGACAGATGATAGAGATATTCGCAGAGGGCATAAATGAAGCGCTTTTTGACGTGATAGGCGACACCGCCGTTGAGTGTGACGGCGAGGACATCACACTTATTGAGGATTACCGCGAGGATATAGAAAGGCTCATGGGGCGGTAACAAGGAGGAACAGCTCAATGAACGAGGAAAACAGGAAGGTGCCCAGGAGGATAGCCCAGACAGTGATAAATTCACTGAAAGGCGGCGTTGTCCCCAGGATAGGCCTGCCCTATATCACAGTGGGGCGAAAGGCTGAGATAGATGCTCTGCTCCACGATGTGGACATTATCTCCGAAGGCGGGTCTTCCTTCCGCTTTATAGTGGGCAGATACGGCTCGGGCAAAAGCTTTCTCCTGCAGACCATCAGGAATTATGTGATGGACAGAGGCTTCATCGTGGCGGATGCCGATCTCTCCCCCGAAAGGCGCCTGCAAGGCACGGGCGGTCAGGGGCTTGCCACATACAGGGAGCTCATAGGGAACCTTTCCACCAAGACAAAACCCGAAGGCGGTGCCCTGACACTGATACTGGATCGCTGGATAAGCAGTGTCCGCACCCAAACGCTGAATGAAACGGGACTTTCCGCTGATGACCCGAAGCTCACGGATGCAGTGGATAAAAAGATATACACTGTCACCTCTCAGGTGAGCGAAATGGTCCACGGCTTTGAATTTGCAAGACTGCTTTCTCTCTACTATCACGCATATATCGACGGGGATGATGAGACCAAGGCAAAGGTGATACGCTGGTTCCGTGCTGAATACACTGTCAAAAAAGAAGCAAAGGAAGCGCTGGGCGTAAATATCATCATCAGTGACAACGACTGGTATGACCATCTTAAGCTGTTTGCCATGTTCTTCCGACTGGCAGGCTATCAGGGTCTTATGATCATGATAGATGAACTGGTGAACATCTACAAGATACC
>JAFPYQ010000365.1 GCA_017394475.1 Oscillospiraceae bacterium
CCTTTCCGACAATGTTGTCGTTGAGATGACCGAGAACACAAGGTTCAATGACAATGAACTCAACGAAATAAAGGAAAGATACCGCAGGCTCAATATAAAAATTGCCATAGATGATTTCGGTACGGGCTATTCAAATATCAGCAACCTGCTGAGATATACGCCCAATTTCGTCAAGATAGACCGCTCTTTGCTGAGCGATATCCATAAGGACAGGAAAAAGAGGCACTTTGTCCGCGAGATAATCGAATTCTGTCACGACAATGATATCTTAGCCCTTGCAGAGGGCGTTGAGACTTCGGAAGAACTGCGCACGGTGATCCTTCTGGGCATCGACCTTATACAGGGCTTCTACACCGCAAGACCCGCTCCCGATGTTATACCCGCCATACCATACGAGCTGCGCTCGGAGATATGCCTTCACAGACAGGAGCTCGAGGACGGCAAGCGTACCAATGTGTACCACACCGAGGAAAAGGAAAGGATTTACCTGGACAGACTGGCAGATGAAGGCTTTACCCGCATACATATCGGCAATTTCAGCGGCGGCATAATCACTATATGCGGCTCACAGGACATTGATACGGATATACACATCGAGACCGCCGAGGGATTTTCCGGGAAGCTCATACTCAGGGATGTGTGCCTTTCAAATGTTCCCGAAAGACCGTGTATAGATATCGGCGAGAAAAACAATGTCACCATCGCACTGCTTGGGATAAACAGACTGAAAAACAGCGGCATACGCGTCCCCCGGAGTTCAAGGCTCACCCTTGAAGGCAAGGGCTCCATCTGCATAGATCTTGCCAACTCCGAATATTACGGCATCGGCAACGATATGAACTCCCCCCACGGTGAACTGTTCTTCGACCAGGACGGCACTGTCAGCGTAACGGGCACCAGCTTTTCGGGAGTATGTATCGGCTCGGGGCTCGGCGGCTCCATAGATATCCGCCGCGGGCGTTACGACCTGAAGGGCAACGGCAGCATGAACGTGTGCATCGGCGCCCTCCACGGGGATACCAATATAGATATACTCGGCTGCGATTTCCATGCCGAAGCGGGCGGGGCATATTCCTGTGCCATAGGCTCACTGTACGGAAGCTCCAATGTCCATATCCTCTATTCAGCAGTCCGCTGCAAAACGGACAGCCAGCAGTCCGCCGCCATAGGCACCGTCCACGGTGACAGCTCATACCTGTATGCAGAGAGCGTGAACCTCGTCATATCCGTAAATGCAGACGATCTCACCGCCTTCGGTTCTCTCATCGGCCGTTCGGAAGTGAAGATAGAGCGCTCCTCCGTCAAGGTGGAAGCAGGCGGTACAAACGCATATATATTCGGCGGTTCGGGCTCTCCCAACAGCCTCACCCTCACCAATGCGGATATTTCCGCAAAGATAACCTCAGACCTGAACGGCTGCCTCAATGCCGATGAAAATGATATCAATATCACAGGCGGCAGATACAGAGTGAACCTCAACGGCACGGACTATGAGAACGACCTGTTGCTGATACACAGATGATACGATACCCCATCTCCCCGTCATAAAAGGCGGGGAATGTTTTTGCAGGCAAAATCCCCAAAAAAGTTACTGCGTGTACTGCCCTACCGAGCCGCAAACAGAACGTCTTGTAGATAAAAATCAACGAGGTAACTGCGGGCTTTGCCCGCCCGAGTCGCAAACAGAACGTCTTGCAGATAAAAATCAACGAGGTAAAAGCGGGCTTTGCTCGCCGAGGTGGGTGCGGGCTTTGCCCGCCAATTTTTTGCTTGACTTTTCGGGGCATTTATATTATAATATAATAAGGTTTGTGCAAATTCTGCCCGCAGGAGAGCAGAGGCGGTGAAAGTGACCGTTTTCCGGCTTTTCATGGGCAAAAAGGATGTGATAGATTTGGCAGAGGTAATATTCACAAAGAATGCCCCCGCTGCGATAGGTCCTTACTCACAGGCGATAAGAACAGGAAACCTGCTGTTCACATCGGGTCAGATACCCATTGATCCTGCAACGGGCAATATTGAGGCAAAGGGCATAGAGGAGCAGACACACCAGATATGCAAGAATCTCGGTGAGGTGCTCAAGGAGGCAGGTCTCGGCTACGAGAACGTCATCAAGACTACCTGCTTTTTGTACAACATGGATGATTTTGCCGCATTCAATAAGGTCTACGGTGAATACTTCACAAGCAAGCCCGCGCGTTCATGCGTGGAGGTATCAAAGCTCCCCAGGGGAGTCCTTGCAGAAGTGGAGCTCATAGCAGCATTTGAATGATGTTAAGGTGCCGTGAACAGCCATGTATGGGTCATTTCACGGTCCGCCAATATGTTTATGATACGGAGGGTTTATTATGTTAGAAAAAACTTTAGCTCAGATCGGCAAGCAGCTTGACACCAAGATCAAGCTCCCTACAGTATATATAGTATGTATCTCGATCCTGGCATTTCTGATAGGCGTGCTGACAGGCACAGCCATCACCGCCGCAAAGTATTCAAAGAAGCTCAGCATGATAAGCTCCGATGATTACTTTGATGATGATGACGATGATCTGTGCGACGTGTGTGCAGAGGAATGATCCCCTTGCATAGACCCGTGCAGTCAGTCAATTCACAGATGGGAGCCGTCAGATAATGAAACTCGGAATGGTAGGCCTTCCCAATGTCGGGAAGAGCACTTTATTCAACGCGCTTACAAACGCAGGAGCGCAGTCCGCTAATTACCCCTTTTGCACCATAGAACCCAATGTGGGTATAGTAAGCGTTCCCGATAAGCGCCTTGATGCCCTGAAGGAGATGTATTCCCCGGTAAAGTTCACCCCCGCCACACTGGAATTTGTGGATATAGCGGGACTTGTGGAGGGTGCATCAAAGGGCGAGGGACTGGGCAACAAGTTCCTTGCGGATATCCGCGAGGTGGATGCCATAGTCCATGTGGTGCGATGCTTTGAAAATGATGATATCACACATGTCTATGGTACGATAGACCCCGAAAGGGATATAAGCACCATCGATCTCGAGCTCATATTCTCGGATATGGAACTTCTGGACAGGCGTATAGACCGCACAAAGAAGCTCATAAAAGGCGATAAGAAATACCAGACTGAGCTGGAATTCCTGGAGGCTCTGAGAGCTCATCTCGAGGAGGGCAAGCCCGCCCGTTCCTATGACATGAGCGAGGAAGAAGAGGAGATAATAAAGTCCACTCCCCTGCTCTCCGCAAAGCCTGTGATATATGCGGCAAATCTTTCCGAAGATGATTTCAAGGGAAATATCGAGAACAGCCCTCACTATAAAGCTGTATGCGCTATCGCAGAACGTGACGGCGCGGCAGTGTTCCCGATATGTGCAGAGCTCGAAGCAGAGATATCCGATATGCCCGATGAGGACAAGGAAATGTTTCTTTCCGAACTGGGTCTTGAAGTTTCCGGACTTGACAGGATAATCAAAGAGGGCTATGCGCTCTTAGGGCTCATATCCTTCCTCACAGCAGGCCAGCCCGAAGTCCGTGCATGGACGATAAAGAAGGGCACCAAGGCTCCGCAGGC
>JAFPYQ010000038.1 GCA_017394475.1 Oscillospiraceae bacterium
ATATTCCTCGCAATAGATGTTCCCGTCATCATCTGATATATATACTGTTATATTCTCTTTCCCTGGCTTTTTGGCGATATAGTACAGTGTGGATTCCGTGGAGAATTTTTCCGACAGCACAGCCCTGTCATAGCTTACATAGGCAGACATGAAGCCGTCGGGCACTTTAAGGATGAACACATCCTTTTCAGCCTTTCCTGCCGCAGGAACAGTGCAGCATACATGAACATCCTTGCCGGCACCGCCCTGATACTTCGCTGTCACTGCAGCACCGCCTGATGTGATGATGGCCTCTGCTATCAATATCAATGCGAATATCTCTTTCATTCGTACCACCCTTTGTCTTGTTCTGTCTGTATTCACAGCCCATCTCTATATAATACAACCGAAGGGTCAGATTTTTTTCATTTTTTCGATCCTTCTTTTCAAAATTATTAAACCTGACATATAGAAACCGCAATAAATGACTAAATTTGATAAATCCTACAAAATGCTTGAAATAGCTTGACAAATCCTCCCAAATATGGTAAGATATTCAAGTCGCTTGTTTGAGACACATATCGCGGAGTGGAGCAGCTCGGTAGCTCGTCGGGCTCATAACCCGAAGGTCGTAGGTTCAAATCCTGCCTCCGCAACCAACGCAAAAGCTCTGTAGATCTACAGAGCTTTTTGTTTACTATCAGGGCACAATCTTCTGACCGCATACAACAGGGTGATATTATGAAATACTCAACAGCTTTTTCTCCTGCGGATATACTCATCCCACAGGGCATAGATATGGAAAAATGGGCAGTAGTTGCCTGCGACCAGTTCACATCCCAGCGTGAATACTGGGAGCAGACCGCTGATATCGCAAAGGGCGCTCCCTCTGCGCTGAACATCATCCTCCCCGAGGTCTATCTGAACGATGCAGATGCTGATGAACGCATCGAAAAGATAAATTCGGAAATGAAAAAATACCTTGCAGACGGTATTTTCAAAGAATATAAGGACACATTCATTTATGTCCGCCGCACAGACAGCAACGGCAAGGTGCGCGAGGGCCTTGTGGGCAAGATAGACCTTGAACAGTATGATTACAACAAGGGCAGCACAACTCCAGTCAGAGCCACAGAGGCAACGGTGGCAGAGCGCATCCCGCCCCGCCTCAGAGTGAGAAAGAACGCTGACCTTGAACTCCCCCACATCATGATACTCATCGACGATCCCGGCAGGACCGTCATCGAACCCCTTGCAGAAAAGGCATCCCAGAAGGTATATTCCTTTGATCTGATGCAGAAGGGCGGCCATATAGAGGGCTATCTTGCAAACGGCGAAGCTGCTGTGCAGATAGACAAGGCTCTTGCAGCTCTTTCCGAAAAGTCACCTTTGCTCTACGCCATGGGTGACGGCAATCATTCCCTTGCCACTGCAAAGGCACATTACGAACAGCTCAAAAAGGATAACCCCGGGAAGGATCTCTCCGATCATCCCGCAAGATATGCACTCTGCGAGATAGTGAACCTTCACTCCCCTGCACTGGAATTCGAGGCTATCCACAGGATAATCACAGATGTAGATGCAGCAGACCTCATAAGCTCCATGAAGGAAAAGCTGGGGCTTTCCGAAGCAGGCAGCGGCCAGCAGTTCAGACTCGTTTCCGCCGATGAGGATAAGCTCTATACCGTTACCAGACCCACATCGAATCTCTGCGTGGGCAGCGTACAGATGTTTATAGATGAATATCTCAGAGCTCACGGCGGGGCTGTGGATTATATCCACGGCACAGATACCGTTCTCGACCTTGTGAAGAAGGGCGGAATCGGCATCATCCTGCCCGACATGGCAAAGGAAGATCTCTTCCCCACAGTCATAAATGACGGCGCCCTGCCGAGAAAGACATTCTCCATGGGACATGCCGAGGATAAGCGCTATTACGTTGAAGCGCGCCGCATTACCCTATAATTATCAAGGTGAACACAATGATCTACAGGACAGCCGAACCCTCCGACATCCCTCAGATAATCGACATGAGGATAGCCTACATGAAGGAGACCCATCCCGATCTCTCGCAGCAGGCTTTTGACGAGATATCTGCAAAGTCCCGCGGGTATTTTCAGGAACATCTCAACCGCGACTGTGTCGTATATTTCGCGGAATGTGAGAACGGCGAGATCGCCGCATGTGTATTCTTCCTGCTGATAAACAAGCCCGCCAGCCCGCTTTTCATAACAGGCAAGACAGGCACGCTCATGAATGTATTCACCAAAAAGGAATACCGCAAGCAGGGCATTGCAAAAAAACTCGTCTCCAGATGCATAGAGGACGGCAAGAAGTGGGAGCTCTCATATATCGAGCTGCGCTCCACCAATGACGGTTTCCCTCTGTACAAGAGCCTGGATTTTATCGAAGACAAGTCCATCTATATGTCCATGAAGCTCAAACTTGTGGAATAATCACCACATGAACTGCAAACACTCAAAATGAATAATTCCGAAAGATCAACTGCCGTAAAGCAAGTGCGGGAGTCTGAGGAAAAGGTGACAAAGCGCAGATTTGATTCTGCACAGGTGATACCCATCAGCTTCCTTGTGGCTATCATCGCAGGGACATTCCTTCTCCTGCTGCCGTTCTCTACCGTCCCCGGGGAGGAGACGGATCTTCTCACTGCGCTTTTCACCGCGACCACATCTGTCTGTGTTACAGGCCTTGTGGTGGTGGATACCTATGCACACTGGACGCTTTTCGGCAAGATAGTCATACTTATACTGATACAGCTCGGCGGTCTGGGAATGATCTCCGTCGCCTCCATGATAATGCTGGTGGCTCACAGGAAATTCACTCTCGGCATGACCGTGATGCTGCATGATTCCTTTAATCTCAACTCCCTTTCGGGACTTTTCCGTTTCCTTGTGGGGGTTTTCAGAGGGACATTCATCGTTGAGGGCATAGGTGCGCTTCTGTATATGCCCGCATTCATCCCGCAGTTCGGCATCGTAAAGGGTATATGGATCTCTGTATTTACCGCCATATCCGCATTCTGCAACGCAGGGATAGATATAATCGGCCCTGACAGCCTTATCAGCTATAACGGCAACCTCCTCGTGATGCTCACCACTATGCTCATGATAGTCCTGGGCGGCCTTGGATATATAGTGTGGTTCGATACTCTGAACGGCATCAGAAAGGGCTATGAACGCTCCTTCTCCCCCAGGCAGATATACAAGCGTTTCAGCGAGCATACCAAGCTGGTGCTCATCCTCACTGCTTCACTGATATTCGGCGGTGCAGCCATAGTTTTCGTCATGGAGTTCTCTAATCCCGAGACCATCGGGAATATGAGCATAGGCGGCAAGATACTCAACAGCATATTCCAGTCGGTCACTTTCAGGACAGCAGGCTTTGCGGCCGTTCCCCAGCAGGGGCTCCGTGAATACACCTGCGTTCTGGGCGATATACTGATGTTCATAGGCGGTTCCCCCGTGGGCACAGCAGGCGGCATCAAGACAGTCACATTCTTTGCAGTACTTCTCAATGCCATCTCATATATAAAGGACAGGGACGAAACGGTCATATTCGGCCGCCGCTTCTCTCCGGATGTTATACGCAAGGCAGCAGCCATCATGACGGTCAGCTTCTTCGTCTCCTTTATCATGGCAATACTGCTCATGATGTGCGAGGACACATCCATGAACGACAGCGTATTCGAGGTGCTGAGCGCCACCTGCACGGTAGGCCTCACAAGAGCACTCACCCCCACATTAGGTACAGCAGGACGGATAATCATAATCATATCCATGTACTTAGGCAGGATAGGCCCTATCTCCATGGCGCTGTTCTTCTCCGCAAAGCGTTCGGGCAGGAACAAGGTAAAATATGTCCAGGGAGATTTTATCGTAGGATGAGCCTGCGGGAAGTTTTTTCAAGTCACACATAAAACAGGTGAAAGCAATGGGAAAATCGGTAGTAGTATTCGGGCTCGGTCAGTTCGGAAGGAGCCTTGCACTGAGCCTCAGTGAAGCAGGGGCAGATGTGATGGCAGTGGATAAGGATGAAGAACTCGTCGAATCCATTGCGGAAGATGTGACCGAGGCAAAGGTGGCAGACCTTGAAAACGCGGATGCCATCAAGGAGCTTGGCATAGGAAACATGGATGTAGCCGTAGTGGCTATCGCATCCAACCTCACAGCAAGCATACTTTCGGTGGTAATATCCAAAGAGGAAGGCATCCCCTATGTGGTGGCAAAATGCTCCAATGAAAGAATGGGCACTATCCTCCAGAAAACAGGTGCGGACAGGATAATCTATCCTGAAGCGGAGATGGGTGCAAGAGCCGCAAGAGTGCTGACATCAAACGATTTCCTCGAATTCTTCAACATAGACGAGAACCTTTGCGTGGTAGAGATGAAGCCCCGCAAGGAATGGATAGGCAAGAGCCTCAAACAGCTCGATCTCCGCAAAAAGTACAACATAAACGTAGCTGCTGTGAGATCACACCATGAACTCCATTCATCCTTCGACCCTGACAGACCCCTCAAGGAAAACTCCAATCTTCTGATAGTAGTGGAAAAGAAAAACCTGAAAAATCTTGACAGATAAAAAGCCTTTACACCGATGATGTAAAGGACTGTCTTGAATGCCTGTGAAAAGTGAGGCAATATATGGAACTGTGGTTCAGCGAATTTCATACCAAAAATGCAAAATTGTCCATAAGGGTAAATGAACAGCTCTACAGCGGAGAGAGCGAATATCAGCGCATAGATGTGTTTGACAGCCCCGAATTCGGCCGCTTTCTCACCCTTGACGGGATAATGATGCTCACGGAAAAGGACGAGTTCATCTATCATGAGATGATAACCCATGTCCCTATGGCTGTGAATCCCGACATCGAGAACGTGCTGGTCATCGGCGCAGGTGACGGCGGCACGGTAAGAGAGCTCACAAGATATGAAAATATCCGCCATATAGATATGGTGGAGATAGATGAACAGGTGGTGGATGTGTGCAGGAAATATATCCCCCAGACCGCCTGCAAGCTGTCCGACCTGCGGGTGAACATCCACTATGAGGACGGACTGAGGTTCGTGCGCTCCCGTGAAAACGAATATGATCTTATCATCGTGGACAGCACCGATCCTATGGGGCCCGGCGAAGGCCTGTTCACAGGTGAATTCTACGGCAACTGCTACAAGGCACTCACAAAGAACGGCATACTTGTAAACCAGCACGAGAGCCCCTACTATGCAGAAGACTCCAAGAATATGCAGAGGGCTCACAAGCGCATAAAGGAAAACTTTGACCTCTCTATGGTCTATCAGGTGCATATCCCCACATATCCCTCGGGGCACTGGCTCTTCGGCTTTGCCTCAAAGGGGCTCGATCCGCTGGTATTCGATGCGGATGCGTGGAACGCACTGGGGATAAAGACACGCTACTACAATACCGATCTGCACCGCGGATCATTTGCACTGCCGAATTATGTGCGTGAGGCGCTGGAAGGCTGAGTCACTCGGCATTCTTCTTCTCCACATCCTCAAATATGCGGTTGGCTGTCCAGCTTATAGTGCTTATCACTATGATGGGGCCGAAAAATACTCCCAGGACAAGCGTCTGTGTGTTCCAGATGAAAAGTGCGATCTCAAAGGCAACTACCAGCACAAGACCCACCGAACGCAGGAAATATCTCATAGAGATGCGGAAGGAATTCTGTATGGTCCTGAACAGTTTATTTTCATACCTTGCCAGCAGCGGGTATGTGTACAGCAGCGAGAATGTGAAGATATAAACGGCTATTACCCCGATAACGAGGTAGACCACGCTGTTGTTCTCCGCAATATCCATGATCTGAAAGTCCATGTATACCACCCATATACACAGCAGATTTATAAAGGACATGGGTATCCCCTGCTTAATGTTGGCCTTGAACGCCTTAACGAAGTCATGAGCCACATGCCCCTCCTCATCCTCCACAAAGCGCATGGCCACCGTGAAAGCTGCTATGGTGGATGCGCCGAGAGTGACTACGGGCAGAGAGAACAGAAACCACATGAAGTTTATTTTTACCACATCGGTGAGCTTCACCATAGCGCGGTACAGTTTTCCGTCGGGTGAGAATAATTTCATAAAGATCCTTTTATCGTATTGATGTATCCGGGAATAACGGATACATCTTATTATCGTAATCTCTTGCAAAGGAAAAAGAGCAATGGAACATATACTGAATGTGCTCAAAGGCATCATCATCGGCATCGCCAATGCCATACCCGGTGTCAGCGGCGGCACTATGATGGTGATAACAAAGGTTTTTGACAAGGTCATGGATATCCTGGGCAACCTGTCGGTGAAGAAGATATTTGAAAATTTCTTCTTCCTCATGTTCCTTGGGACAGGCATGGTCATAGGCATACTTGTCTCGGCAAAGGTGCTCGATAAGGCATTCGAGCTGTTCTATATCCAGACACAGTTCTTCTTCATGGGCATAGTCGCAGGCTCCCTCCCCGCCATATACAAGGAAGCCACCAGCGAGAGCAGATTCAAACCCATACATATCATACCCTTCATATGCGGCCTGGCCGTCATCATCGCAGTGACGATAATTTCCGGGAACACCGCAGAGCGTTCGGTAATGACAGAGGTCACTCCCGGCAACTTCATCTATATGATGGTCTGCCTTATGATCGCCGCTGCTGCGATGATCATGCCGGGGCTTTCGGGCAGCCTTGTGATGGTCATACTTGGGGCTTATCAGTCGATAATCGCCGCCCTTGCAAATCTCAGGGAGAGATGGGGACTTGTGATCCCCGCTCTGATAGGTGCGGTCATCGGCATACTCCTGTGCGGAAAGGCAGTCTCGGAGGCTCTCAAAAAAAGCAAGCTCGGCACCTATGCCGTTATACTCGGTCTCATCGTCGGTTCCTTCTATGCCATATTCCCCAGAAATAATGCTGAAAGCGGCATAGCGGTCACATGGACTGCATCCACCATTGTCTACGGCATCATCTGCCTTGTGCTGGGAGCAGCACTTCCGCTGTTCTTTGACAAGCTGGGCAGTGTCATCAACAAAAAGGAAAGCAAATAAAACCGGATAGTACATTCCCCGCATTCATGCGGGGATCTTTTATACCGGTCATATCCCGGACAGTTCTTTATCCGGCAGGATAAGTGTCGGACGAACGGTGCCTGCCCCATCACCGATCATCCCTTGAACATCCTGTTGAACTTGATCTTGTTTTTCAGCGGGCGGATGTGATCCTTGCCGAAGAACACCATATATGTGATGATAGTGGGGATAACGGAAAAATAGCCCATTATAAGGAATATGATGAGTATTATCCCATAGGCAATGGCAAGGTATTTTGCCTCTATCGGCAGTACCATATAGAGATTTACCCTGTCCCTGGGCGCTACCGTGCCCCATACCATAACAAGAGACATGAACATGAAATAATTGGCAGCGCTGCCCGTGATAAAACCGCATACTACTATCAGCAGCCAGTTCAGCAGTATGTAATGGGTGAGCTTATCTGCGCCCCAGGCGGCTTCTACTGTCCGCCCGATGGAAATATAGAATATAATGGAGAATATTATCCATATCGGATGGGGATTTATGGGCTCTGCAAGAAAGGTGAGCACTCTCCAGACCTGCCCCTGCAGTATCAGCGGGCGATAAAAGTATATAGCAGAGGATATCTGATTTTGTGTGAGAAGGTCTGCCACATATACAAGCCCCTGGGTGAAGCAGATATAGTACATAAGATTGGGGATGGCTATGCGGTTCATGAGCCTTCTGAGCTTTGCGGAAAAATTATTCATGGAGCGTTATCTCCCTCGTTTCTCTGTCAGCCTCGATGATGTTCTCTATTGAAAGGGAACTGCGGGGCTTTATCCTGTCAAGTATGGACGCAACACCGTCAAGTATCCTGATGAAGGGTATCTCCCCGGAAAGGAACCTGTGTACGAGTATCTCATTTGCGGCATTTATTATGGCACCGGATGTGTTTTCCGGGCACAGAGCCGCCCTGTATGCAGCCGCCAACGGCGTAAACACCTCACTGTCGGGCTTGGCAAAGGTAAGTGTGCCAATATCCGTCAGAGAAAGGGGCTTTGCTGTGGAGGGATATCTTTCGGGATATGTGATGGCAAGCTGTATGGGCACTGTCATA
>JAFPYQ010000366.1 GCA_017394475.1 Oscillospiraceae bacterium
GCCCATTAGATCGAGTTCCATGGAGGGACGGCGCTCTGTCTGGGAGAGGACGCCCGATTTTGATACCTGTGGCGCTGTACGGCGGGTCTTTGTCTTTTCCTTCGGCTCCGCTGCGGACTCATCAAGGCGCAGACGGGACACATTGGTCTTAGTGCGCATAGCACCTACCTGAACGAAGCAGTTTCCAGAATTGTCGGGGTCGGTGACGATGATGCCCTTTTTGTTTATCTCTGCTATGATGACATTGTCGCCCTTTACAAGAGGTCTGGGCGGCTTGTAGACATCCGCTTCCCGGCGCATTATGGGGTTTGCCTCGTTGTACATCCTGTCGAGGGTTCCCCTTACTGCGGACTTTGCGGAAATGCTCCGTTTTTCAAATTCCTCTTTGTTGCGCTCGCGGCGTATCTCGGCGAGTTCATCGAGCAGCTTATCCGATTCCATGCGGCAGTTTTCGATTATCTGCATGGCTTTGACGCGGGCTTTTTCTATCTCCGCCTCTTTGGAGCGGTGCAGTTCCTCGCGCTCTTCCTCGAATTTCCTGCGTATCTCTTCGTTTTCTATCCTGAGCTTTTCGGCTTCGGTGGTCTGTCTGTACAGCTCTGCCCTTGTTTCTTCAAGCTGTGTCACGGCCGCCTCGAATTCCTCGTTGCTCTGAGATACCTTGGTCTTTGCGTTCTCTATGACGCTTTTGGGGACGCCTAACTGTTCGGCCACGGAAAATGCGTTGGACTTACCGGGTGAGCCGATGATAAGGCGGTATGTGGGGCGCAGGGTCGTCATATCGAATTCACAGGATGCGTTCTGGACGCCCTCTGTGCGCAGAGCGAATATCTTGAGCTCTTGATAGTGGGTAGTGATAAGTGCCTTTGCCCCCAGTGACATGAGCTTTTCGGTGATGGCTGCAGCCAGCGCAGCACCCTCCACAGGGTCTGTTCCGCCCCCCAGCTCATCCAGGAGAACAAGGGTGGAACCATCGGTCTTGTTTATTATCCGCACTATGTTTTCCATGTGTGAGGAGAATGTGGAAAGGCTCTCCTCTATGCTCTGCATATCGCCGATATCCACAAGGATATTGTCGAACACGCTGATGCTCGTACCGTCGGAGGCGGGGAGCATGAGCCCACACATGGCCATGGCAGTGAGAAGTCCCACGGTTTTGAGCAGCACAGTCTTACCGCCCGTGTTAGGACCTGTTACGATGAGGGTGTTGTACTCATCCCCCAAAGTTATATCCACAGGGACTGCGGTCTTGCGGTCGAGCAGCGGATGGCGGGCTCTGATGAGCTTTACTATGCCGTCATCTGTCACCTGCGGCACGCAGGCGTACATCTTTGCACCCAGATCTGCCTTCGCAAAGTACATGAGCAGCTCGGAAACGGTGCTGTAATCCCTTATTATCTCCCTTGAAGATGCTCCCACCTGTGCGGAGAGCTCTGCGATTATCCTCTCTATCTCAGCCTGTTCTTCGGCTTCAAGGAGGCGTATGTCATTGTTTGCCTCGACTACTGCCTCGGGCTCTATAAACAGTGTTGAGCCGGTAGCGGAGGATGAATGTACAATACCCCTTACCTGCCCCTTGTATTCTGCGCGGACAGGGACCACATATCTGCCGTCACGCATGGTGACGATGTTTTCCATCAGAGCCTTGGACATATCCTGTGAATGGAGCAGCTTGTCCAGGTGTTCGCGTATGCGTATGCCTGCCTGTGCTATCTTACGGCGGATATCGCCCAGAGCGGGGCTTGCGGTATCTGCTATCTCATCCTCATCGAGTATGGCGGTCTTTATCCGTTCTTCAAGGTAGCCCAGAGGAGTGAGGGAGTAAAACAGTTCATCGAGGACGGTCTCATCCACAGAGGCGTTCTTGCGGTAGTCATATACTGCACTTATTTGTTTGAGCAGCAGTGCGGTATCGAGCAGCTCGCGGGTGGTGAGGCTTGATCCCTGTGAGGCCTTTGTGATGCAGCCACGCAGGTCTTTGTAATTATATGACGGCGGTGATCCGTTTTTCAGTGCGAGATCAAATGCCGCCGAGGTCTTTCTGAGCTCTTTTCTTACCGTGTCTGTGTCGCTCTGAGGGGAAAGGGCTTTTATCAGCCTTTTTGTCTCCTCATTACCCGCACAGGCGGCAAGCATGGCAAGTATCTTGTCAAGCTCGAGGGTCTTTAAATATTTATCCATATCATTTCTTCTATATCTGTCCTGCGGGGTGGAAGTGTTTTATACAGCCTTTGTTTCTTCCGGTATGTTGCAGGAATATGAAGACTTTTCAGTCCTTTCGGTATTATGTAAGTTTTTAAGATGGTCTGCAGATGTTATCCAGGAACGCTTATCGGATCTTTCATAAGGGCGTGAGTGTGGTCGGTGAGGCAGAAAGGGCAGTGATGCTTTTCATCGTGAAGTATCCCGAAGCAGAAAAACGTGCATATCTGATATATTTTAGCATAATTTTTTCCCTCTGTCAAGGGAAATGGCAAAAGTTGCACGGAAATCAATTTTCAAAAATAACCCTCAAAATCATATGAGGCTCCATAAGACATTCAAACATAATATTCGAGATGGCGGTTTTAGATTTGTTCCGGTTTTTAAAGCTCTTTATGAAATTGATCGCAGCTTTTCTGAAC
>JAFPYQ010000367.1 GCA_017394475.1 Oscillospiraceae bacterium
ACTTGTCAGACCCATCATCATGGCAGACTGAGCCATGTTTGTGACGGAGATATCCCGGTATAAGGGCTCGACCGTGTGCGTTATGCTCTCGAACGGGCAGAAAAGCGCTCCCCTGTACATCCACAGGAGCATTGCAGACAGATATTCCCTGAGTGAGGGGATGGAGATCACACCGGCACAGGTGCGCACGATAAAACGGGAGAACGATGTACGCCGTGCAAGGGAGCGGGCACTGTACCTTGCAGAGGATATGGAACGCTCCTATAAGATGATGTTTGACAAGCTGTGTGCAAATTATCCCGAGGATATATGCCGTGAGGTCTGCGATGAGCTGACACAGCGCGGTATAATAGACGACAGGCGCTATGCCCGACGGTACTGTGATGCGGCACTGAAAAAATACGGTGAATACCGCGTAAAGCACGAGCTCTGGAAAAGAGGCATATCCTCCGAGATAATAGACGAGCTGCTGGAGGATATGGATGATGAAAGCAGCACAGAAACGGCTCTGAGATTCCTGCGCTCCCATATCCGCAGGGACAGGGAGCCGTATAAAGAGAAAAAACGCCTTTACGATGCCCTGGCGCGCAGAGGCTTTTCCTATGATGTGATAACAAAGGCATTTGCGGCTCTTGGCGAGGAAGATGAGCTGTGATCTGCCATGGGTGATCCCATGATCGAATACAGAAAGGTTACGGACAAGGCGGAGATATCACGGGCGGTCCGTCTGATACTTCGGGTGTTCACGGAATGTGTGGCTCCGATGTTTGTCCTGGAGGGGCTGGAATGCTTCCGCGCGTACATTTACAGCGGAGTCATAGAGGACAGCATGGAAACGGGCAGGGGCGCTATGATCTGCGCCTATGACGGCGATATCATGGCAGGTGTTATATGTACCCTTGACAGGCGGCATATCTCCAACCTGTATGTGGACAGTGCTTACCACAGAAAGGGCATAGCCACAGAGCTCCTTCTGCGGGCTATTGACGACTGCACCTTCCCTGTGACGGTGAATGCTGCGCCCACAGCCTATGAGTTCTACAGGAAAATGGGATTTACGTTCCTCGGTATGGAGGTGTGTCAGAATGGGATGGCCTATACGAAAGCGCAGCTTTCCTTCGGAGACCGTCTGCCGAAAAGATGAATGTGCCCCTTGCTGTACAGCGGGGGCACTATGAGGTTTGATATGAGAACTATCAGGATCGGAAATGTGGAGATAGAACAGTGTGCCGCTTTGGCGCCTATGGCATCCGTGGCTGACAGAGCCTACAGGATGATATGCAAGGAGCAGGGCGCTGCATATATGGTGTCGGAGATGATATCCGCAAAGGGGCTGTGCTATTCCGACAGGAAAACAGAGGAGCTATGCACAGTGCTTGATGAGGAGCGGCCCATGTCACTGCAGCTTTTCGGTGATGACCCGGATTTCTGTGCAAGGGCTGCTGTAAGGCTCATGGACTTTGATCCCGATATAATAGACATAAATATGGGCTGCCCTGTTCCCAAGGTGGCAGGCAACGGCAGCGGAGCGGCGCTGATGAAGGATCCAGACAGGGCCTATGCCATAACAAAGGCGGTGGCAGAGGCTGTGGATGTCCCCGTGACGGTGAAGATACGCTCGGGCTGGGATGAGGAGAACAGGAATGCGGTGAGCTTTGCCTGCATGCTCGAGAGCGCGGGAGCCGCTGCGATAACCATACACGGGCGGACGAAAACGCAGATGTATCACGGTGCGGCAGACAGAGCAATGATAAAGGCGGTAAAGGATGCTGTGAGCATCCCGGTCATCGGCAACGGTGATATAAAGACCGCAGCGGATGCAGTCAGCATGTATGAGGAATGTGGTGTGGACCTTGTGATGGTGGGCAGGGGGAGCTACGGGAACCCGTGGATATTCTCGCAGATACGGGAATATATGGAAAAGGGGACCATCCCGCCGCAGCCTTCTCTTGAAGAACGGCTGGACACGATGATAAGGCAGGTAGGCCTTGCTGTGTCCTATAAGGGAGAGCGTATGGCCATGGCGGAGGCACGCAGGCAGTGCTCGTTCTACCTGAAGGGGATGAAGGGCGCCGCAAAATACCGCGAACGCTGCGGACAGCTCTCCTCCTACGATGATGTGAAGCGGCTGGCAGAGGAGATACTTGCAGGGGAAACGGTCTAACCGCGGGGCGGTTTTATGGACTGCGCTTTGTATATTCTGCATAAATATTCACTCAATGCTTGTCTGTAAAAGAAAAAAACTCAAAAAATCCTTTACAATCCGTTTATGATGTGCTATAATAACTAAATAGGTCAATTATGATCAGTATGTCACGGATGACGGCATCACTTACTGCACCGTGCAAGTTCTTTTTCAAAAAGTTCGTGCGGTATGATGTTTTCGGGACATAGGATCTTGCGTATATCCATACGTTTTATTGAAAGGGGAATTGATATGGCAAAGAGCAGAAAGGGCTATCGCTTTGCGGCTGCAGGTATAGCAGCTCTCATGGTGGCCTTGGTGACACCTGCTGTAGGAGCAGATGAAGCAGATGTAAAGGAAGATACTGCGATAAAGACAACTGTGTATTCTTACGATGTCAGCTTTTATGACGGCGGTTCGCTGCTCACTTCTCTGCCCGTTATCGGGGGCAGCACAGTGGCAGAGCCTCTTACACCGCTGAAGAACGGCTATGAATTTGACGGCTGGTATAAGGACGAGGGACTCACCGAAAAGTGGGATTTCGTTTCTGATACCGTAGCAGCCGATACGGTGCTGTATGCAAAGTGGTCCGGGGATGCAGAAGTCCTGGAGGGCACATACAGCATAGCAGCAGACAGCAAGTCATTTACCGTTAATTTCTATACAGATACAGATTCGTCCTCTCCTATGACATCCTCACCTGTCAAGAAGAACGGCAAGGTGACCAAGCCCGAATTTGATCCTACCAAGGACGGCTATGCATTCGGCGGCTGGTTCAAGGATGCTGATTATTCAAAGCGCTGGGATTTCGATAAGGACAAGGTGACGGCAGATACCGATCTGTACGCACTGTGGCTGTCCTTTGTTCCCGCACAGGATCCTACGGAGGATGCTGACGGCAATATCCCTTACTGGGTAGGTTCTGACGGAAAGTTCTATTCCGATGAATACTCCGAAAGAGAGCTTGACAGGAGCGAGATAATCCGTCCGAGACTTCAGACCGAGACTGCTGACGAAAGCGGAGCAGATGATACCTATGCTCCCGCAGGTGAGCCCGCAGAAGGCGAAGATGCACAGCCTGCATATGGTGAGGCAGCTCCTCAGGAGACCGCTGATGACAAGATGTTCCGCGGTCACTACAATTCCAAGGGCGATCTTACCATCAGGTGGAAAGAGATCGAGGGCGCTGACAGCTACAGCCTTTATCTTGTTTCCTATGACAGGGCAGTTACTTTGATCGAAGGCACCACCGATACCAGCTATACACTGGAAAATGCCACAGGCGGCCCTTACAAGTTCATGCTCAAATATACCTCCGGCAGAGGAGAGGTATCCAAGGCTACAGATTCCTATTACGGCACTGCATGCCCCAAGTATCTCAAGCCCGTTCCCCAGGTGTCAGTAGGCGATGATATCATTGACCTCAGCTGGGAGCCCATACCCGGAGCAGAATACTACAGAGTCGTTCTCATAGGCAATGACAACAAGATGAGAAAGGCTTGCGAGCCTGTTGCCAACTATGCTCAGGTCAAGGCAGTTCCCGGAAGGGACAGAGGTGTTGCTGTCAAGGCGTATGTAAACGGCGTATGGACAACAGTCACCGAGGAAGAGGTCATCCCCGTTGAGCTTTCATCAAGAGACGGCGAGAGAGCATTCTACAGCTACTACAATGAGCAGAATGACCTCACGCTCTACTGGGATCCCGTTGGCGGCGCTGAAAGCTACTCTGTATACCTTATCAAGAATGACAAGGCTATAAAGCTGGCTGATACCACAGAGCCCAAGTACACTATGCCCAATGCAGGTGAAGGTCCCTACAGGTTCCTTGTAAAGTACACCATAAACGGTGAGATATCCAGAGCAACAGAGAGCTATTACAGGACTATCTGCCCCGACACCTACAAGCCTGTTCCCGAGATCTCCGTAAACAACGGCCTTATCGACCTGAAGTGGAACAGTATCCCCAGAGCCGATCTTTACAGGATATACTGCACAGATAACGAGGGCAAGCTCATAAGACTGGTGGGCGAGACCAAGAAGAACTCTATCACATTCCAGTTCTGGCCCGGCACTTACAACTTCGTTGTAAAGGCACATGTTGACGGCGTATGGACCATGACCAAGGAAGATGACTACGTTACAGCTACTGTATGAGTATGACAGTGCACGAACGAGTATAGACTGATAACAACAGAATGTCCCGGAGCGATCTTTTTATATGACCGTTCCGGGGCATTTTTGCTTTTTCTATCCGATAAGATATACCTTGCCGAGGGTGCCGTCAACGCGTATCCTGTCCCCAGTGGCAAGCTGTGTGGATGCACTCTGGCAGCTCACTACCGCGGGGATGCCAAGCTCCCTTGCAACTATGACCGCATGAGAAAGGGGGGCTCCCACATCTGTCACCAGTGCGGATATTTTAGGGAATACCCTCACCCAGCCGATATTTGCAGCAGGCACTACGAGTATGTCCCCCTGTTCGATGGTATCAACATCGTCTATGTTTTTGAGCACTCTTGCGGTGCCCTCGCACTGGCCTGCGGAGCCTGCCACGCCGCTTATCATGCTGTTGTCGCCATCTGCGACAGTTTCACCGAAACGGTAATATCCACCGGGGCTGCCGCTTGCCTGCCACTCTTCGAGAGTGAACCTGCCGCATATCATGCTGGGGAAGTTGGGCATGGACATCTGCCTGTCATAGGTCTGCCGTCTTACAGGTATCTTTTCAAGACAGCGCTCATCCCCCGAAAGCAGTGCTTTCACCTCATCTATATAGAGCATGAAAATATCATCACCCAGGCCTGTGAGCTCTCCTGCTTTCAGCAGATATTCACGGATGACGCAGAACAGGCGCAGAGCATCGCTCCTGATGACCTCCCTGCCCGATACCGCATCGGAATATTTTTTCAGAGTGCGGTCGAGCCATGAGGATTGGGAGGGGGATTTTTCCTTGAACTGCCTTACAGCCTCATCCCGACGGCTTTCCTGGGCGGCCTTCATTTCATAGGCGTTTACGCCCGATGCAAGATAATCCTTGATGACATTGTCGAGAAAGTCTTTGCTTTCATAGGGGAATGGCATGGAAAGTTCCATCTCATCCGCATCACGGTGGCCGTACCTCATGGTGTATTCTTCACGGGACAGCTTGCCGTTTATCACATCGTCAATGGCAAGCAGGGGACCTAAGCTCTCGATATCAGCATCCCCGGAGCAGTCAGACATGAGCCTGTCCGCAAGCTCCGTGCCGCATATCTTTTCGAGCTTGTCCCTTGTGCCGAAGAGGGATCTCACATCAAGACCTGTCATTATGGCGGAAAGTGCGCCGCCCATAAAGGGCTCACAGTCCTCCTTCCACAGCCCTGCAAGCTCTGTTTTGCTCCTTGCATGCCTGATGGTCTCCATCAGCTCAAAGGCCTTTTCGGTAAAATGCCCTTTGAGTGCCTTTGCACTGTATTTCTTTGATTTTTTGCCGGAGCCCGAACCCCTGATGATCTTGCCCAGAGCCTTCCACAGTATCTTTTTGTCAAAGGGATAGACAGGTATCTCCGTATCAGGTATGCCGCCTGCTATCTCTCTGATTATGCTGAATGCCTTTTCCTTTTTTACCCCGAAGGACATTATCATGGAGCACACGCCGCTGATATTCAGGAAAAGCTGACCGCATACATTGGATATCAGCGGTATCCCTATGACCTCGGTTATCATATTCACCATACCAAAGGTGACAGGGGAGACAGGGCGGAGGAATATCTAGCCCACATTGGTCTTGGAAAGCAGCAGTTCACCGCACAGGGAATCGTTTATATCGAAATTATCGAAATTATTGGTAAACAGTGTAGTTATCGGCCTGGACTGGAGGATGTACACCTTGCCCCGTGAAACTGCCCATTCTATATCCTTAGGGATGCCGTCGGATGCTATCTTTTTAGCATATCCGAACAGCTTTTTCGCGTAGGGCTCCATATCCGCACTGCCGCTGTAGGAGTATCTCACAGCGTCGATGGTGAATTCGCCGTCCATGCCCTCCCCGGAAACGAGTTTTTCTCCGACTCCTTTTACAAAGCTGCCTGTCATCTTCCCGCGGCTGGCGGTTATGGGATCGGCGGTGAAAAGCACGCCTGCATAGTCCGGTGAAATGTATTCCTGTATCACCACTGCTGTCCTGCCCGCAGATGTGCCGCGCTCACGGGCGTACACATCCACACGTACATCCTTTGCGGAGGCCGCAACGGTCTGAACGGCACTCATAATATCGGGACATTTTACATCAAGTACGGTCTCATAGGCGCCTGCGAAGGAATCCACAGCCCCGTCCTCACCCACAGCCGATGACCTTACCGCATAGGTATGTCCTTTGGATGACAGCTTGCTGATAAGTGCATCCAACTCTGCTTTTGCATCCTTTTTCAGGTGATCCCCGTCAAATGCCTCTGCGGTGATGACATATCCGACCGGGACAGGAAGCCCCATGCGGAGCATTTTTCCGAGGCTGTCCGCCTTTCCGCCCATCTCATGACCTTGTACAGCTTTGTCGCTCAGTTCAAAAATATACATTACCGATCCCCCAATAGACTGTTTACATTATCATAGACATATTTTTTCAGTGTTTCATCATCCAGAAGGTCGATGCCGCACACCTCTTTTATCTCCTGATGGCGGAGCACTGCAAGTTCGTGTATGCTTGAAAGTTCAAATGCGATAAGGCGGCATTCGCCCTCAGTTTTTTTGTCACCGAAATGCTCCTGTATAAAGCGCATACTTGATCGTTTGTCCCCGATCCTGCGGCTGATGAGTATATGCTTTGTGAGAGCCCGGCAGTATTTGTAGTTTGATAGCATGAGCTTCATGGAATGGTAATGCACCTCTGCCAGCTTCTGCTTGGGGGACATATCCGAGGACATTATCTGTATAAATGCGGGATCCAGCTTCGGTGCCGTTGCTTTCAGCCTTTCAAAGACCTCGAAAAGCAGATTTTCCCTTGAACCGAAGCAGTAGTTTATCATGGCAAGGTTCACCCCTGCCTCCTGTGTGATGGCTCTTGCAGTCACATCCGCAGGATCGTCATATTCCCCCATCAGCTTTTCTGCCGCATCCATCAGAGCTGTCTTTGTCTTTTCAATATCTCGCTTCATATATCCTCCGTAATTAAACACGTTTAATTACTATTGATTATACATCATCTTTTTTTATTTGTCAAGGGGTTTTTCAAATTTTTTGAAAGACGGTGACGTGGAACAGGGGAGACGCGGAAAAGAAAGCTGACAGAGCAGATACATGAACAGATAAAAGCGCGGAACTTTATGAGTGGGTATGTCGAGAAAGAATGAACTCACATATAAGTGAAGAATAACTTGATGGAACAGTCGGGTATTGACACATAAAAAGGGATCCGATATAATAATACTAAATCATTCTTCCACACATAAAAGTGATGGCTTTTAGGATAGGTTCACTCCTGACATTTTCTGATAAACGAAAATCGCCTGTATCACGCGGATGATACGCTCCGTGTCATCAATGTTACGCAGCGGTCCTTTCGCTTGCGTCTGTTGGGGATCGATGCTATTGCTAGCCGCAGCAGGAGCTGTCAAAGTGCTGATGCATTTCAGGCGTGTTGAAAAAGGGCATAGAGCCTTGACGATTTTTTCCTTTATTCTGAGTATCATCGCAGTACTGTTTCTGACGGCTGCAAGACTTCCTTATGCTGTGACGGTGGTATTTCTGATGATCGTTGTCAAGGGGATATTGTTTGTCAGGGCACATAGCAGTATAATGTAAGGCCGTAAGGAATATATTATCGATCACTGTTGGTATGTTCATTTTTGATATAACTCTGCATCCGGGACAGTTTGTTGATCTTTCTCTTGTGTTTTCAGCTTTATTAGTATATAGTCTTATATGCAAGGTATACTGCATCTCCACTATCTATAGTGAATAAGTCCGGGGGATCATAATGGTGTCCTCTGTTTCGGTTCACACGAGATCGGTTTTCCCTTGACAGTGGCGCTGTGTTTTTCCGATATTTTTATAACTGAAAGCAGATTTTTCAGAATAAATTTATAATATTGAAAAAATATGATTGACAATTTCGTTTGTAAATGCTATACTAATTATAAGTCGTGGCGCAATTGCTCGTGACAAAAACTATTGGAGGTGTAGATATGGCAAAAAAGACCACAAAGACCGCTCCTGTTGAGGAGGTCAAGACTGAGGCCGTAGCAGAAAAGAAGGCAGAAAAGGCTGCTCCCAAGAAGAAAGCAGCAGCAAAGCCCAAGAAGGAAACAGCAGCAAAAGCAGCTCCTGAGGTAAAGGCAGAACCCAAGGCAACAGAAACTAAAGCTGTTAAGAAGGCAGCGCCCAAGGCTAAGACCGCAGCAAAGAAAACTGCTGAGAAACCCGTATCTGTTCAGATACAGCTTGCATCCGGAAACTATTCTCCCGATGAGATAGTTGAAAAGTGCAAGGAAAGCTACAAGGATGGCAAAAGAAAAGTTATCCGCACTATCGAAGTTTATGTTAAAGCTGACGAGTCCAAGGCTTACTATGTTGTAAACGGTAAGGCAGAAGACGAAAACGGGAACAGCTACTCTATCGATCTGTAAACATTTTATCAGCCGCATTTTTATGCGGCTGATATGCTTATATGGAACAATATGGAGGAGAACATTATGGCGTCTTTGACGGGGATTGGCCTGACAGCGCTGTTCGATAAAGACAGCGGATACGGGAAAGATTTTTTCGGGATTTTTAGTAAAAATGTTCCGGGATACCCAACCTTTTTCTTTTTCTCTGCACTATATATATGAAAACGCTTCCGGAGGCCTTTCATTATGGATAAAGCAACAGCAGAC
>JAFPYQ010000368.1 GCA_017394475.1 Oscillospiraceae bacterium
CGGAGGAAAATAAAATGAAAAACACAATGAAGGCTCTTACAGCAGGAATCGCAGCAGTTATCGCATCCACAGCAATGATCTCAACAGCAAGTGCTGCTACTTACATGGATTACAACGGTTATACTTATTCTGACGGCGTGAACGACGGCATCGTTACCTATGTGGACTATGACGGTTCGATCTACACCTATCAGGACAGCGCATACTGCTATTCTATAAATGATTTCTATGATTACTACTCACAGTACTACACATATATAGATCCTTACCACTACAATTACGATTACATTTTCAATACCACTTCCTACATCGGCGAAGATGCCATCTACGGCAGCATCTACTATGATCCCTACATCGGTTACTTCGCATACAACGGCGGCGACAACTGCATCACATTCGGATTCAACTTTGCAATATCCTCTTATGTAGGCATGGACCGCACCGGCAGGAAGGTTTACTACAACAAGGACATCGGTTACTTCGTACTGAGCGGCAGCGGCTGCATCTCCTACGGCTTCAACCGCAACAATGTTAAGTGGTAAACGCCCTCAACAATAAAACGATACTTTCCCTCCTCTATACAGCCATTTGCCCCCCGCAAGGATCAGCCACCTTGCGGGGGTGCTTTGTAATTATTGCACATATTAGCATGCATTTTTACGGCCTTTATCGTCATATCTCACTATTGACAATACTGTATAACTGTTATATACTGTATATATAACAGTTATACAGTTAAGGAGTGCAGCACATGAAAATATATCAGAACTCCACCGAACCCATATACAAGCAGATAGCCTCACAGCTCAGGGATGATATCCTCATGGGCAGGCTTTCCGCAGGCGATCCGCTCCCGTCCATAAGAGCACTGGCGCAGGATCTGAAAATAAGCGTCATCACCACCATGAAAGCCTATGACGAGCTTACTGCGGAGGGGCTGGTGACAGCCTCAAAGGGCAAGGGGTATTTTGTAAATGCAAAGGATATGAAAATGCTCACAGAGCAGCACATGAGAGAACTGGAGCTCCACCTTTCCGATGCCATACGCTCCGCAAGGATAGCGGGCATCGGCGTGGATGAGATGTGCGAAACTCTCAGGACGCTCTGGGAGATAGAAAACTGAAAACGGGGGAATGGTCATGGACAATGCAATAGAAATGAAAGGCATCACAAAAAAATACAAGGATTTTACTCTGGGTGAGATCACCACAGCCATACCCTGCGGCTTTTCCACAGCGCTGATAGGTGCCAACGGCGCGGGCAAGACCACGCTCATAGACCTGCTGTGCGGTGTTACAGGAAAATCGGGCGGCACGGCAAAGTACTTTGAAAAGTATACCGATATCGACGAGCCGCAGCTTCGCAACATGATAGGCTACTGCTCATCAATGAATTTCTTCCCGCTGGACTGGACATTAAAGACAATAGCAGCTTCCATGGAGCTTGCCTTCGATAATTTTGACAAGGATAAATACACCGCTCTGTGCAGAAGGCTGGAGCTGGGCGACCCATGGGCAGGCAGACAGAAACCGCTTATGAAAATGTCCGACGGCAACAAGATGAGGGCTGCCATGGCGGCAGTGTTCGCAAGGGATACAAAGCTGCTGGTCCTGGATGAACCTGCATCATCCCTTGATCCCCTTGCCAGGGATATACTGTGCGAGCTTTTCAGAGAGTACCTTGCCGAGGGCGGCGGAGAGCGCAGTATACTGTTCTCCACTCATAACATATCCGATATGGAGTTTGCGGTGGATAATGCCATATTCATGTGCAGAGGGCAGATATACGAAATGGGAACGGTGGAGGATCTCAAAGACAAATATATCGTGGTGCGCGGCGATGAACATTCCGACAAGAGAGCCTGCGAACTCATGTATTCATGTGTGAGCACAGGCAGCAATTTCGAGGGCATCGCCCTTGCGCAAAATGCCGCACTTCTCATGAGCCTTAACACAGTCGTTGAAAAGCCCACCCTGAATCAGCTCAGTATCGGCATACTAAGAAAGGCGGAGAAAGATGGAAAAAAATAAAGACAAGGTCTCCGTATGGGATGCTTACAGGATCTATAACGGAAAGGGCTTCCTAAAGTCTGTCCTCAGGACACTGCTCATAGGAGCAGTCGTACTTGCAGCGGCGAGC
>JAFPYQ010000369.1 GCA_017394475.1 Oscillospiraceae bacterium
CAGCAGTTGCAGTTCAATAACCGTTCTTTTGAGTATCGGCAGATGATTCAACCTGCGGTTGAGTTGTTCCGTGTCCCGTTTGCACGGGTACTTTAATAGTATAGCACTTTCTTCACAGGATTTCAAGTACCGGGCGGTTAAAAACCGCAGTTACTTCGTTGATTTTTTCTTACAAGACATGAAATCTGCGACTCGGTACTTTCATTAGCCTGCCACATTTACACTGTGTTAGGCGGATAAAATCCGCTGTTGCTTCGTTTATTTTTTCTTATGTGATGTACTATCAACGGCAGATTACAGCAATTCGCGGATCTCCCTGCGCTCATCGGCATATCCTATGGTATAGCTTATCTCCCCCGTGCCGTCGGGCTTTAGTATGACGCTCACATCATCGGCTTCGGTCCAGGAGTTATCCAGGCAGAACATTGTGTCACCGTTCCTGTAGAAGCTGATGTTGTATATCTCGGAATCCTCTATGATCTCATCCTCGGTGAGCTCTCCACTGAGGAGCTCGGGTCTGCGCAGAAGGAAATACTGTGCCGCCTTCACCCTGATACATTCATCATTGTATTCCCTGTTGTCAAAGAGGGCGAGAAACTTCGCAAGGCACACCGTTGCCTCTGTAGTCTCGGGTGAATCAGTCTCGATGAAAACATCCGTTTCCTTTATCCCATCGGGGTACCAGTCTGCATAGCCCTCATAACCGAATTCATTGACATTCGGATGAGCGTAATAGAATACTTTCCCATAGGGGGTATCGATGGTTATCTCATCTTTTTTCGGCGCCTGGGGCACTTGTTCCTTCTTTGAGAACAGCTTGTCAAACAGTCCCATTATAAAACTCCTTCTGATGTTGTACTGATCATCACAGTCTGATGGCATACATCTGCAGCATCTCATCAAATGTATCGCTGTGGAATTCATCCCTGAGGATACCGCCGCATTTTTTTATGACGCCTGCAGATGCGGGATTTTCCTTATCGCAGGATACCAGGACTTCTTTTATCCCTATGGTATCGCAGACTTTCAGCGCCATGGAGAGCATATCCGTGCCGTAATTCTTCCGCCTTTCCGTGGGCCTCACGGAATATCCGATATGTCCGCCTTCCTTCCGTAAGAAGTCATTGAGCGCCAGACGGATATTTACCATCCCCACTATCCGCTCATCTTCCGTCCTGACTAAGAAATATGTGAGCGCAGGGACACCGGGGGCGGGTATATTTGCGATATCCACATAATACAGCAGCTTTTCCAGCCACTTTTCATAGGTGGACTCTTTCAGGAACCGATCCAGTGCTCCGCTGCCGTTTATCTCCGAGCCGTATTCATAGAATTCATTTATATAGTCAACAGCCCTGTCCTTATATTCCATAGTGGGGAACACCAGCTTCAGTTCCCCCGAGGTGCGGCTGATATACTGCCTCATCCTTTCACTGAGCAGCTCCTTTGATGACATCCGGCGTATCTCATCTGCAGCCGCCCATCTGTAGGCTATGGTCTCGCCTTCCTGCAGCACGATGCTGTCCTTATCGCAGTCCGTTATGCACAGGAAGTCTGCATACAGACAATGGGTGGGCTCCCATACCGTTCGGCGTATCTCCTCCGTTACACTGGCAGTGATGCCCGTTTTCTCCAGCAGCTCCCTGCGGGCACATTCCACAGGGGTCTCGCCTTTTAAAGCCGAGCCGCCTGCAGTGGCCTCCCACATACCGGCATAGGGCTTGCGAAGGTCGCGCTGCATCAGCAGATAAGTCCCGTCGGTATGCCTCACCAGGACATTGCACACCAGGTGATACACCCCCGCAGGGATAGATGCTTCTTCTCCCCGCACAAGGGTCATGCCGTCTGTTATCTCAAAGTCGGAGCTATATGCATCCCATATCTCCATGATTCATATCCCCTTTCGGATATACGAACTTATCGGTCATTCTTACTTATTTTGTCACCGTGTCTGAATTCGAGCTCGCTCATTTATCTGCCCTTGCCTTTTATGATCTGCGCCAAATAGGGATGATGCGCCTTTTACTGCCGCAGCATGCGCATACGCATACTATTGTAACATATTTTTACGCGAAATGCAAGGTGATACCGATCTTATTCCGAAACGTGGGATCACATACTGATCTTATACTGTTCCACTGACCGCTGTTTACTCTCAAAGTGTATAGAACTGCCATAACGGGCGTTATATGGCGGATGAGATTTGTAGAAAAATACATATTGACAGAAAAACTCATAGAGTGTATAATTGTATACAATAATACAGCGATACAGATATACATGAATGGCAGCGGCTCTGCAGCCAATATCAGAGGAGGAACAGCTATGAACCATACTATGCCCAATATCAGCCTGAGCAACCGCACGAACCTGCTCGACTTCGATACCTACGAGTACGAACTGCAGGAGGTGGACAGACCCGAGCTTTTCCGCGAGATGTTCCCCTACACGGAAGTGCCCAAGGTGGCGTACAACTACCGCCATGTACCGATGAATATGCCCGAGAACATATATATCACCGATACATCCTTCCGCGACGGCCAGCAGTCCCGTGCGCCCTATACCACAGCGCAGATAGTGGATATCTATAAGATGCTCCACCGCCTGGGCGGCGAAAAGGGGATAATCAGGCAGACCGAGTTCTTCGTGTATTCAAAGAGCGACCGCGATGCCCTTGAACAGTGTATGGCACTGGGCTATGAGTTCCCCGAATGCACCACCTGGATACGGGCAAGCAAGAAGGATTTCGAGCTGGTGCGTGATATCGGCGTAAAGGAGACGGGCATACTGGTATCATGTTCGGATCACCATATATTCAACAAAATGGGACTTGACAGGCGGCAGGCTCTGGAAAAATACTTAGGTGTGGTCAGGGAGTGCATCGAGGCGGGACTGCGCCCAAGGTGCCATTTTGAGGATATCACCCGTGCGGATTTCTACGGCTTTGTAGTCCCCTTTGCCATAGAGCTCAGAAAGCTCTCCGAGGAAAGCGGTGTGCCCATCAAGATACGCGCCTGCGACACCATGGGCTATGGCATACCCTACACGGGAGCGGCTCTCCCCCGCAGCGTTTCGGGCATAATCTACGGCCTGCAGCACTATGCGGGCTTTACCAGCGATATGCTGGAATGGCACGGCCACAATGATTTCTACAAGGGCGTCACCAATGCCGCCACTGCATGGCTCTACGGCTGCGGAGCGGTGAACTGCTCGCTGCTGGGCATCGGTGAAAGGACGGGAAATGTGCCCCTTGAAGCCATGGTGTTTGAATATGCCTCCCTCAAAGGCACTCTTGACGGCATGGATACAAGGGTCATAACAGAGATAGCCGATTATATCGTCAATGAGACCCACTACGACCTGCCCCCCATGACTCCCTTTGTGGGCAAGAGCTTTAATGTCACCCGTGCGGGCATACATGCCGACGGTCTTATGAAGGATGAGGAGATATACAATATCTTCGATACCGCTGCACTTCTGGGCAAACCGCCCTATGTATCTGTGAGCGCATCCTCGGGACTTGCGGGTATCGCCTGCTGGATAAATAATTATTACAGGCTCCCTGCGGACAAGTGCGTGGATAAGAGAGACCCTGCGGTGGCTCTGATAAAGGAATGGGTGGACAAGGAATATGAGGGCGGCCGTGTGACGGTCATAAGTGACGATGAGCTTGAAGCCCTCACGGAAAAGTATCTTCCGCAGATAGCGGGGAGGGACTGATATGCTGCTGGAGACCGATGACAGATCGCTGCGGATAAGAGTATTCAACGCCATAGAAAACGCCATACTCGACGGGGAATACAAGGACGGGGACAGCCTCAATGAGCTGAGATTATCCAAGGAGCTGGGTGTCAGCCGCACTCCCGTGCGCGAGGCGCTGATGCAGCTCGAACTGGAGGGGCTCGTCCGCAATATCCCCAACAAGGGGGCTGTTGTGGTGGGTGTCACAGAGCAGGATACACACGATATCTATGAGATACGCATCCGCATAGAGGGGCTGGCGTCCCGCCTGTGCGCGGAGAACATCACCGATGATGAGCTCCACGCCCTTGAACAGATAGTCGATCTGCAGGAGTTCTATCTGCTGAAAAACGACACCGAACAGATATGGAAGCTGGACGGGGATTTCCACAAGATAATATACGATGCATCACGGAGCCGTCCGCTGCGGTTCACGCTGTCGAATTTCCACAACTACATCAAAAAGGCAAGGGATATCTCCATGCAGACCGAGGGGCGGGCTGAAAAGACCGTGGCGGAGCACAGAGCCATACTTGATGCCATAAAGGCTCACAACGGAGAACTTGCCGAAAAGCTCACCGCACAGCATATCTCCAATGCGGAGAACAATATTTTCCGGAACGAGGAAAGCGCCGAATGAAAAGGCACAAAGACCTGGCGGTATTTCTGCTCTGTGCATTCCTTATCCCTGCGGTGGCTCTGGGCGCACAGTCTTTGACAGGAAATGCTGCACTTCGCTTCGTGCTTTACGGGATACAGGCGGCATCACCCACCATATCGGCACTGATCGTCTTTATTATGAACGGGCAGCTCGCCGAAAAGATCGGGGGAATGTTCAGTCGGGGGCATATACCAGCCGCGATATTGCTGCCGCCGCTCACGGTCTGTGCTGTGATGTTCCCCGCAAAAACCGTTTACTGCATCGTGACGGGAACGGCCTTTGAAACGGGGGATATCACATCTGCACGCCTTATTATTCTGCTCTGGGCGCTTATAGCGGAGGAGATAGGCTGGCGCGGATTTTTAGCACCGAAGCTCATGGAGTACGGTGCAGACAGAAGGCTCATACCGCTCATCACTGGAGCGATATGGTGTCTCTGGCACTATCATTTCTTAATACAGGGAAGCATAGATGTCCCGATACCGCTGTTTTTTGCGGGATGTGTCATCGAAAGCTATATTTACGCCTTTTTTATGGAGCTCACCTGCGGGAACATACTTTCCGCCATGATGTACCATTTCTCATGGAACCTGTTCCTTCATATCGCGGCGGTCGGTCCTTCGGAAAACGGAGGGAGCATCATGCCGTATCTTCTCATGGTGATGATCGAAGCTGTCATTACGGCGGTGATACTGATACACGGTGTAAAAAGCGGCGGAAAGGAGCGCCCGGGATGACCGCGTTTTATTGGCCGATACATATAAGATACATCCGATAAAGCCTATCTGTTTGTATAATTGTTATGAACTTTATTCGATGGGAATTGACAAAACGGCTGAAATATGGTAAACTCAGAAAAAAAGGATATGCGCTTAACGGCGCGAGGAGGATTTATGAGCGTAGGAACAAGCAAAACCATACTGAAGGTTTTCGGAATAATCGGAATAATATTCGGTGCGCTGGCGTGCATCGGAAGTCTGCTTGTAATACTGGGCGGCGGAGCGCTCGGCGTGGCTGCAAGTGGCGATGATGCTGTTGTAGGCGGAGTAATGGCGGTTGCGGGTGTTTTGGCCCTGATCTCGGGACTTATCACTCTGGCACAGGGTATCTGCTCTTTTAATGCATCCAAGGACAGTTCAAAGATCATGCCCGCATGGATATTTGCTATCATCGGCTTGATCTCCGGCATTATTAGTCTTATTTCAAGCATAGCAAACGGCAGCGGCGTATTCAGCGCGATCATTTCTCTCGTGATCTCCGCTCTGATATTTATAGCTGCAAATACCATCAAGACCAATGGCTGATCCGTGATGATGCTGTAAGAAATTAATACGGGAATGATGTTCTCCCACGGGAAACCGAAACCGCTTATCATAAGCTGATGACTTCTGCGTTCTTACGCAATAGTTGTCAGCTTTTTTATTTTATCCGGAGGTATTTTATGTTGTTGTCACTTGCGATAATTTTTCTTGTCGGTCTGTCTGCTGCTGCGATCTTTGAAAGGATCGGCCTGCCGCGCATCATCGGTATGCTTGGCGTTGGTATCGCAGCAAGTCCCTATGTGCTTGACCTGCTTGACAGTTCCATTCTTGGGATATCCCCGGAGCTGCGGCAGATCGCGCTTATCATCATACTGATAAAGGCAGGGCTCTCACTGGATCTTTCCGACCTGAAAAAAGTAGGCAGGCCTGCGGTCATGATGTCCTTTGTGCCGGCCTGCTGTGAGATAGTCGGATATGTGTTGTTTGCCCCTTTACTGCTTGGTGTGGACCGGATAGAAGCGGCTGTTATGGGTGCGGTGCTGAGTGCGGTGTCCCCTGCGGTGGTCGTTCCGAGAATGGTGAAGCTGATAGAAGAAAAATGGGGTACGCATAAGAGCATACCCCAGATGATACTTGCAGGAGCGTCCTGCGATGATATTTTCGTGATAGTCCTGTTCTCCACATTCGTGACGATGGCACAGGGAGGCGCGGCAAAGGTGACGGATCTTCTGGATATCCCCGTATCCATTGTGCTTGGAGTTTTGCTCGGTGCGGCGGCAGGGTATCTGATATATCTGATGTTTGAGAGATCTTATCAGCATGAGCGCAAGATCAGGAACAGCACGAAGGTCATTATCCTGCTTGGGCTGGCGTTCCTGCTGATGAGTATTGAAAAGCTTGTAAAGCCCTATGTGGCAGTATCCGGGCTGCTGGCTGTTGTTGCTATGGCTTGTGTGGTCAAGCTGAGATCGGAAAGCAAGGTGTCATCACGCTTGTCCGCAAAGTTCGGCAAGCTGTGGCTCGCCGCCGAGGTCTTGCTGTTCGTGCTTGTGGGAGCTGCGGTAGATGTGCGCTATACGCTTTCTGCAGGCAGTATGGCGATCCTGATGATATTCATAGCTCTTGCTTTCAGGGCTGTGGGCGTGAGCCTGTGCCTGCTCGGCACAGAACTGAATGCAAAGGAGCGTATCTTCTGCGTGATCGCCTATCTCCCGAAGGCAACAGTGCAGGCTGCGATCGGCTCCGTGCCGCTGTCCCTCGGCCTGCCCTGCGGGAAGATAGTGCTGTCGGTAGCAGTTCTTGCGATACTGATCACAGCTCCCCTCGGGGCGATAGGGATCGACAGGAGCTACACAAGGCTCCTCAGCCCGGAAAAATAGATCCCCCGGCGTATCACACGGGGGAAGCATAAACGTGGGGTCCTCATGTGCAGTACAGCAGATGGCAGGCTCCTTCCAAAGGTGGGTTATTCTTCCAAAAAGGTGAGGACGAACTTACTGTACTCATCACCCACAGGTATCTCCATATCTGTGAAAAGCTCGCGCCTGATGGCGATGGTATTTTCGCCTGTTTTCGGGTTGAAGCCCTGTTTTTCAAAGTTGCGGTAATAGATGCCTATGCCGCGTTTCTGCCATGTGGGAAGATCGTTGTAGTTTATGCCGCGCTCAAAGAGCAGTTCGTTCTTGTAGGAGATGCTTTTTCCCGAAACTGCGGCTGTCGCCTGTGCCACGCTCTCACCTTCGCGGCGCAGGGCCCAGTAACAGTGAGCATTCAGTGAATTGCGGTGAGAATCCTCCTGCCGCCATGCAAAATAGTCTGCCACACGCTTTTTGTTGGGCAGCGGCACCACACGGCAGTCAAAGGTGGCAGGGCGGCCCAGTGCAATGGAAAAGGCGGCGCTCGCCTCTCCTGCAAGGGTGGTGTTTATCTTTCTCACCTTACGCCCGAACAGGTCATCATCCGGGTGGAACAGCAGAGATATCTCATCGCTTTCTGTGTAGCCGTAGACTATGCGGAAACCGCAGTTCATCACTGCCCTGACGGTGAGTATCATCATATCGCGGAAATGCTCGTCAAAGGGAGCCTCAAACTGCATTATCTCCTTTGTGAGCCTTGTGAATGAGCGCCCGTCGAGCCTTGCGACGATATACATATCGGGCAGTATATACTGGTCGAGGGACTGCTCGTATACCCTCATCTGTCTGTCAAGATCATCGAATTTCATGTCCCTGCCTCCTCTGTGTCCCATGGACTGATGATGAAATCATTGTTTTCGCTGTCGATCCTTACATAGAAAAGCTCATCAAAGCCCTCGCCGTATGTGGGTCGCTCCAGCTTTTTTATCGTTGAATAGATAGCCGCATCGGGTACTTTTGCTTTGCCTTCCCTCTGCGCATTTCGTTCACGGCATCCGCTGACCGCAGAGCTGAAATAATAGCCTGTTATATGATACCCTGCTGCCTTTGCAGGTGAGATGTACCGCTGCCTGTCCTCCGCTGTGGGGTCGGTGTTGTCCACTGCGAAGGATATGCCCTTTTCTATGCAGTCGGTGAGCACCTTTGCCTCTGCATTGCGGGTGTGGAGGGTATCAAGGTTTATATGTACAAGCCCGTTCAGATACTTATTATAGAACGTGGTCTTGCCGCTTGCCTGCAAGCCGATGAATATAACTGCTGTTTTCATACCGTCACCTTTGCGGGTATACAAAAAGCGGGAAGGTCATCCCTTCCCGCTTGTGAAGTCTTTGTTACGGCTTACTTGAGACCTGCCATTGCTGCAACTTCTGCTGCGAAATCATCAGCCTTCTTCTCAACGCCTTCGCCGCGCTCGAAACGAACGAAATCAACTACCTTGATCTTGCCGCCCTTGTCCTTAGCTGCCTTCTCAACATACTTGCCAACGGTGAGATCGCCGTCCTTGACAAATTCCTGCTCCAAGAGGCAGTTCTCTGTGTAGAACTTGCCGAGCTTGCCCTCTGCGATCTTTGCCTTTACCTGATCGGGCTTGGAAGCCATCTTGGGATCCTCGTTCATCTGAGCGATAACAATGTTCTTCTCGTTCTCGATGACCTCTGCGGAAACAGATGCCTTGTCGAGGAAACGGGGGTTCATGGATGTTACCTGGAGTGCAACGTCCTTGCCGACTGTGAATGTGGTGTCAGCATCAACATCGCTCTCTACCTTAACTATAACTGCGATCCTGCCGCCGTCATGCACATAGGGGATAAGTGTGCCTTCGAGTCTCTGGAAACGGCGGATGACCATGTTCTCACGGATCTTGATGAAGAGATCCTGGAGAGTCTCCTCAACGGACTTGTCGCCGCCTGAGATCTTAGCAGCCTTGAGTGCATCAAGGTCAGCGGGATCCTGCTCTATTATGGTCTTTGCCACATTAGCAACGAAAGCCTTGAACTCATCGTTGTTAGCAGCAAAGTCTGTCTCTATATTAACTTCGAGAACTGCGCCCACATTGCCCTCAACAACAGCGGTAGCGATACCCTCTGCTGCAGTTCTGCCTGCCTTCTTAGCCTGTGTTGCAAGTCCTCTTTCACGCAGGATGGTAACAGCCTGTTCTCTGTCGCCCTCTGCTTCTTCAAGTGCCTTCTTGCACTCCATCATGCCCACGCCGGTGGACTTCATGAGATCCTTTATTTCAGCTGGTGATGCCTTGAACATTCTTAAAGTCCTCCTTATTCTGCTGCTTCTTCGGTTGCAGCTTCTTCTGCCTGTTCCTCTGTTGCGGGAGCATCCTGCTCGCCCTGTCTGCCTTCGAGCACTGCATCAGCCATTGCGCCTGCAATGAGCTTTACAGCTCTGATAGCATCGTCGTTACCGGGGATAACATAATCAGCATCATCG
>JAFPYQ010000370.1 GCA_017394475.1 Oscillospiraceae bacterium
GAAGCACTTGTTGAAGAACTTCAGTGATGTGAGGTAAGGTCCGCCCTCCTCGGTGGTGTCGTGATATTCGCCTGTCTCAACGTCATAGAGGCCGAAGCCCATCTCATCCATGCCCCAGTAGCAGGTAGCAAATGCCTTGACATACATTACCATGTTGCCGTCCCAGTCGGGCCAGAGAGACATCGCATAGGATTCCTTACCGTTCACGTCTGTGGGCTGGAGCTCCTTCATCTTCACGAATACATCATAGAGATCGTCAAGGGAGCTCATCTTGGGGTATTCAAGCTGCTTGTAGAGATCCCAGCGGATATCCATGGTATAGAAGAACGCATCGTGATCGTCGGGAGATGTGGCAACGTTGTGGCCGAAGCCGTAGATGTGGTCGCCTGCGCCGAAGCTTTCATTGAAGGAGCGGTTCTTTTTCAGTGCATAGGGCATATTGTCCCTTGTGTATGCGCCGAATTCATCTATAAGGCCGTCTTCCTCCCAGTCAAAGAGCATGCCCTCTTTTGCAGCACGCTGATAATTGGAGCCGTCCGAACCGAATACCACCAGGTCGCCCAGGTTGCCGGATTCCATACGGGTATCGAATGCGCCGTCGGTAGAGGGAACGATAGTCACCTCACAGTTGAACTTGTCCTTGAGTATCTGTGCGAACCATCCTGTTGCCTTGCCGTTGTAGTTGGCAAGCTCGGAGAATGCAGTGAGCTGGATAAGATCGTTGGTGTTGTAATAATCCTTCCAGTACTGAGCATCTGTGGTGTCCTGGGGAGTGGTCTCTGCTGTGACTGCCTCGGTCTCGATGACAAGAGCCTCCGTGGTGGTAGCAGACGCTGCCTCTGTGGTGGTCTGTTCGCCGCCTGCCGCAGTGGTTGCGGCCGTTTCAAGATCTGCGGGCTTTTCCGCACCGCAGCCTGCAAACATAGATGCGCACATACAAGCCGCAAGTATGCCTGCTGTTGTTCTGTTCTTCTTCATAAGATGTTTTCCTCCTCATAACGTATATGTCGATATGGATTGTATCCGTTTTATCCCTTGACAGCACCCAGCATAAGTCCCTTTTCAAAGTATCTCTGCATGAAAGGATATACACAGAGTATGGGGATTATAGTCACCATAGATATGGTATACTGTATTATCTTTGTGTTGAGGGAGTTAGCTATGGTCGATACATCGCCCGATGATGCAAGAGCGCCGATATTGGAGCACTGGTTGAGGTAGATGTACAGCCTGTGCTGGAGAGTGTAGAGCTGGGGGGAGTTGGCATTGAGTATCAGCGAATCCTGGAAGGAGTTCCACTGCCCCACCGCACCGAATATGGCGATAGTCGCAAGTATGGGCTTGGAGAGCGGCCATATTATCTTTCGGTATATGGTCCAGTAGGATGCGCCGTCCATAAAGGCACTTTCCTCGATCTCCGCAGGGATGCTCTCCACATAGGTCTTCACAAGGATTATGTTATAGGGAGCAACGATACCCGGGATGATATATGCCGCAAAGGTGTTGGTAAGTCCCAGCATGGACATATTCAGATACCAGGGGATAAGGCCTGCATTGAAGTACATGGTGACAACGAGCATCCTGTACCATATCTGCCTGTGCCACATCTCCTTCTTGGTAACAAGGTAGCCTGCCAGTGAGGATACCACTACCATCAGGGCTGTTCCCAGAACAGTTCTCAGCACCGTTACGATAACGGAGGTCCACAGATCGTTCACCTTGCCCATGGAGATGTAGTTCGCAATGGTGATCCCTCTCGGGATGACTGTTATCTGACCGCTGGTAACAAGCGACTGATCGGATATGGTGTTGATGAAGATGTAATAGAAGGGGAAAATACAGCTCAGAGTAAAGATCGCGAAAAATGTATAATTGATGACAGAGAATATGATATCACCCGTGGTGGTCTTTTCCACCATGCCGGTCGAACCCTTGTCATTGTTCTTTTTAGCCATATCTCACACCCCCTTATACTATGCTCTCACCGCGCACTGCCTTTGAGAACGAGTTTGCACCGAACAGCAGCACTACGGAAACGAAGGATTTTACCATGCCGATAACGGTAGAAAGTGGGATAAGTCCCGAACCGATACCCAGGTTATACACATACAGGTCGAGAACCTGCATTGCCTCTTTGTTCTGTGGATTGGAGAATACCAGGTACTGCTCCATGCCGTTTGAAAGGATATTTGCCACAGACATGAGGAGAAGCACGAAGAATGTGGGCATAAGCTCCGGAACGGTTATATACCACATCTTGGAAAAACGCCCCGCGCCGTCAACAGTTGCAGCCTCATACAGTCCCTGATCTATGCCGGATATGGATGCCACATAGATGATAGCGCTCCAGCCCACGCCCTTCCACATGCCCCATGCCAGCATCTTGAGCCATGCGTGTGATGAGCTCATGAGGTAGTTGGTGGAATGTGCGGTACCTGTGATGTTGGTGAGCATCGTGTTGATAAAGCCGTCTGTGCTGAATATGGCAATTGCTATGGCATACACGATGACCCATGAGATAAAGTTCGGTATAGTGGTAAAGGTCTGGACAAAGCGCCTGAACTTGCCGTTCTTTATCTCAGCCAGGAATATGGCGAATGCCATAGGCACCCAGCTTGTGAAGATACCCAGGCTCGACATACCGAGGGTATTTTTGAGCACGGTCACGATATCGCGCCTTGTCTGAGCATTGTTGAATAGCTGTGTGAAATACTTGAATCCTACGAACTTGTCAGCAGTAAGGGTCTCGCCTGCCTTGTAGTCGAAGAAGGCATAGCGCCAGCCATAGAGGGGCAGGTAGGAGAATACGAAGGAAAGCGCGATTATGGGGAGCATCATCAGGAAAAGATGATATTTCGGCTCCATTTCAAAGCGTTCCTCGCTCTTCACCTTAAGGAGCAGCACAAAGACAGCAGCCGCACATAAAAGCCCGATCCCTGCGATGACATAATAGACATAGTTTATCAGAGGATACTGAGGGAGCACCTTATCGAGCTTTGAAGCTGCCCTTGCATCCGAAACTATCTCCTCATAGCAGGTGCGGATAAGCACGATGGCGATTATCTCCAGGATATTGCCCACAGCAGTGGGTATAAGTCCTGCCTTCTTCATCTTCACATTGCCCAGTGACATGCATCCGCCAACTATGGAGATGACCACAGCGATTATCACCATAAAGCAGTATACATTGAGCCTGTGGAAGGTAGCCTCCCTGATCCACTCCTGCCTCAGCGCACGGCCGAAGTTGGCAACGATGGAATCGTATGACACGCCGCAGGAGAACAGTGAGAGGTTCCTGCCTATCATCTCGGACAGTCTTGCAGGGTTGAATGAGGGGAAGAACAGCAAAATAACATTTGCGATTATCCCCACTCGCAGCAGGATATAGATGATATCCGCTGTCTTCTGCGATACAGTCCGCTCTGTGACGGTCTTTACCGCAGGTTTTTTCTTACTTTCAAAAATATCGGTTTTCGAGGGCATAGAGACCTCCTTTTGTCATAGGGACTTTGAAAACGTTTTCATCGCTTTATACAAAAAACGCGGGTCGTATTTGTGCAAATATACTAAAACCGCTTTATATAGTATTTTATTTTTGAAAAAACCGCCCAAACCCAATAAAGGAATGGGCGGTACTTACGTTCACGATAAGAACAGACCTGACAAAGTCCTGTAGAAAAGAACTTTGCAGAAAAACTCCGCTTACTTTCTCTTCTTTATTGCAACAGCAGCAGCAGCAGCTACAGCCATGATAGAACCAACTACCATTGCAGATCTGTTGCCGGTAGCTGCGGGAGTGGTCTCCTCAGCAGCTGCAGGAGCAGCCTCTGTCTCAGCAGGTGCAGCTTCCTCTGCGGGAGCTTCTTCAGCAGGAGCAGCTTCTTCAGCAGCAGCGCCGCCGAGACCGCTTACGGTGAATGTTACCTCGATGGAATCAGAAGGCATAACATAGCCGAAAAGTCCATCTTCCTTGCCAAGGTCATCATTCCAGATATTGATAGCCATGGGCTAGAGATATTCCTGCTCATAAGGAGAGAGATATGCATCATCAAATGTGTACTTGGTCTGACCGTCCATAACGATCTTCACATCGCTGATGGTAGCGCCGGAAGCCTGAGGGATATCTGTGGAAACGAAGAGGAGATTGAGTGTCTCATCATCGCCGAAATCGAAATCTGTAACGGAAACAGTGTATGTGCCGTCGCCTGTGATCTCTGCATCAGTGAACACGCCGCCCTTGTTAACAGCGGTAGGGCCATCCCATCCTGTGAGCTGATCGAAATATACCATTCCGTCATCACCGGTCTTACCGAGACCGTAGGTTTCTTCATTCCATGCATTTCTGAATGTGAAGCTTGCAGACTGAACACCGATATATGCGTGATATGTTTCCTCTGCACTTGCAGTGGGAGCAACTGCCATAAGGCTTGCTGTAAGAGCAGCGGCAGCAGCAACGCTCATGATCTTTTTCATTTTCATACTGACCTCTCCTGTCATATCCTTGCGAAGAATATTTCCATCCGGTAATTCCGGACAGCATTACGCAAAGTTAGTTTTTCACGGCAGAATACACTGCCGATGTTTAATCCTTATTTTATCATATTCCGCTCCAAGTATCAATTAACGGTTTTTACAAAATTACGGGAATATTTTGTGCATTATACACAATTTTGTGGTAAAAAGCTTGAAATGTAATCCTTTTCATTCGTTAAATCTTACAATTATGACAGATATGAATGCGGAAGATGACATTGGTGTTGACAAGAACAAAAATAAAGTGTTATAATCATACCTAAGATGACCGAAAACATATAAGGAGCCTTTCTATGAAATACAGAGACAATGGAAAAAAAGTGATAATATATCTTACAGGCAGGATAGATGCCTCAAACATCGCAGAGACCGAGTGCCGCATCCGCGAGATACTCGTGGGATACACAGGCTATGATGCGGTACTTGATGCATCAGATCTCATGTACATATCCAGTGCAGGACTGCGCATCATCATGAAGATCAGCAGGATAGTTGACAACAAGCTGAGGATCATCAACTGCACCGATGAGGTATACGAGATATTCTTCGTGACAGGCTTTACGGATATACTCGATGTCAACAAGGCATCCGACGGCCTGCTCACCGAATGAACCTACGTCCTCAGCTTGATAAGAGCTTCCATTGAAAAGGAGAGACATGAGATATGATCATCCCGAAAAAGCTCAGAAAAGGCAGCAGAGTTGCCATAGTTTCCCTTTCATCAGGGATACTCGGTGAAAGCTTCTGCAGAACCCAGCTTGATCTTGGCATGAGGCGAATGAAGGAAATGGGACTCATCCCTGTCCTTATGCCCAATACTCTCAAAGGCACAGAATATCTTTCACAGCATCCCGGGGCACGGGCAGCCGATCTGAAAGCAGCATTCGCCGATGATGAGATCGACGGCATCTTAACCGCCATCGGCGGGGATGACACTTTCAGGCTCGCCCCCTTTCTGCTTGAAGATGACACATTTGCGGATAATGTAAGACAGCATCCCAAGATATTCATGGGCTATTCCGACACCACAGTCGATCACCTTATGCTCTATAAGCTGGGACTTCAGACATATTACGGCCCTGCATTCCTCACCTGCTTTGCAGAATACGCTCCCGAGATGCTGCCCTACACCAGGGCTGCCATCGAGAGCTTTTTTGAGGGGAATGAAATGACCGAGATCACAAGCAGCCCCGTATGGTACGAAGACAGGACTGACTTCTCTCCCCGGCAGGCAGGCACTCCCCGCAAGGAACACAGAGAAGAACACGGATTTGAACTGTTGCAGGGAAAGGAAGGCTTTTCCGGCGAGCTCCTGGGCGGCTGCATCGAGAGCCTCAGCGATCTCCTCACCGGCGAGCGCTACCCCGAGGAGCTTGACATACAGAAAAAGTACCGCATTTTCCCGGATGTCGCCGAATGGAGAGGGAAGATACTTTTTATAGAGACCAGCGAGGAAAAGATGTCCCCGGAAAAATACGGACAGGCGCTGAAAACTTTGAGGGACTATGGGGTATTTGAAGTGATAAACGGCATCATCGCAGGCAAGCCCATGGATGAGCAATACTACGAGGAATACAAGCAGATGATCCTCGATGTGACAGCCGACACCGACCTCCCCGTTCTGTACAATCTGAATTTCGGTCACGCATTCCCGAAAACAGTGCTGCCTTATGGAGCAAGGGTGGTGTGTTATCATGACAAGGTGGTTATCACGCCGTCAACCGCTCTGTGATATACCGGTATCTGAATATCAGAGTGGATGGATCATGTTTCATCCGCTCTTTTTGTAGGATCGTTTGAACAGTATAAAAGCAGATCTGTCAGAAAAAACAAATCACCCGGATACAAAAAAAGCTGTCCTTTCGGACAGCTCTCACTTTATTACCTTGTTCCCCTTTTTCTTTTTGTAATGTGCCTTCGGGGCAGGCACGGACCTTGCTTCTGCAGAAGGGGCAGAGGGCGGGAGATCGTCGTCGGGCACATCAGGCTCCAGCTCCTTGTTGTACTTCCTGAATATTACAAGGAAACGTACACCGAATATCAGCGCAAATGCCCCGTTGCCGATTATGAGATAGATGTATGCCGCAATGGGATATTTCCAGCAGAGATAGGATATCCCGAAAAGTACCGCAAGGATGGGGATGGTGGTCGTCCAGTTCTGCAGGGACATCAGGAATGCCGTCCTTATGGTATCCTTCACCTTGTTGTTGAAGACCGCCTGTACGGGGAAAACATACACCAGAGTCGCAGCATATATCAGAGCAAGTCCTATTCCCAGGGCATTGAATACCATGGAAAACTCGCTTTCGGAATGTGCCCAGAAATACAGGTCAGCCGCCAGCAGTGCGCCTATGGGCAGCATTATGAGGAAAATCGCTGTGGCCTGCTTGAAATTACTGCCGAAGGATCGGAAATAATCCTTGAAGGTCAGCGTGTTGCGGGAGCGCAGTATCTTGATAGCGCAGTCATAAAGTGCTGTGGTGGATGCGCCTATGGTGAACACAGGCAGCGACGTCACCACCCACAAAAGCGACAGTATCAGCATATCCCCTATGACGGAGATGGCTTTGAAAACTGGATTGTCGTAATTAAAAAACTTCATATTACAGATCCCGGTCAGGAGTTAAATGCTGTCGTAGATGCCCTGGATATATTTCCTTGCAGCCTCAGCATTTTCAGGAGTGGTGTTTTCGAGAGTGACATGGATGTACGGCTTTCTTTTCTTTATAAAGCGCATTATCTCCGTGTAGTCCATCTCTCCCGTGCCTGCGGCGATGGAAACAAGCTCGTCCCCCTGCACCTTGTAGTCCTTTATGTGGACTACTGCTATATCATCGCCTAATAAATCCACCGTGCGGGCGAGGAGCCGGTCGCGTTCGGACAGGTTATCCACTGCAAGGAGGTTCACAGGGTCGAATATTATCTGCAAATTGGGAGAGTTTATGGTATCAAGGACTATCCTTGCCCGTTCGGGAGAATAGACGATGTGCTTGTAAACAGGCTCTATGGCAAGGATGACCCCCATTTTCTCCGCATATCCCACCACCGGGCGGAGATTTTTTATAAATGTGGCAAGGGCCTCCTCGCTCCTGCATTCCGGTACAAATCTGTATTCGCTGTTGGGGGCACCCGTTTCAGTCCCCACCACGCCGCACCCCATGAGAGAGGCAAAGCGTATATGGGCGAGATATTTCCTGGTATTCTCTGCCAGCCGCTCCTTGTCGGGATCGGCAAGATTCAGGTAACAGCCCAGCACTGCGATATCAATTTCATTTTCCGCAAACTGCTTTCTGAGGTACATGGCAAGCCCGGGAGTGAGAGCCGCAGGGTCGCCCGGAATGTCCTTGCAGGATTTGGAAAGAGCTATATGGGCGCATTTGAAGCCCCTGCTCTTTATTATCGGTAGTAGTTCTTCTACAGGGAGTTTCTCTCCGTCGTGTAATCTTATTCCTAACTGCATATCATATCGCTCCGTGATCTGTGTGGACTATCACACTGCTTTCGTCAGTTTTTTGTATGTGGGTGTAAGGGTAAGATCGGCCTTGCCCGTCACCTGCCTGCGCTCAACGGTGTTGGCAAACCTGTCATAGCTGATGAGCCCTGCCTCGTCGAATATATCAAGGGCATTGAGCAGCATGCAGTAATTCACGTTCTCATCACCTAATGAAGAATACAGGTCGTGAGGGGTGCTCTTTCCCTTTATGTTGAGATATATCTTGCCCATGATCCCTCTGTCGGGGGTCATGCCTTTGAGCAGCCTTTCGTCTGTCAGCTCTCCGCGCCTGAACCTGTCATAGTAATCCTCGGCGTTTATCAGCTTTTCCTGCTTGATGCCCTTCCTGCGCATATCTATCACCCGCAGTCGGATGCTCTTCCTGCCGTTCCATTCATTCACGCCGAGAGATGCGAGGATATTGAGCCTGTCGCCTTTTTTATACGGGAAATCCTCCGTACGCTGCCTGAATATGGGGGCATCCAGTTTTGTGCCGTTCATATCAAGAGTAAGTCGGGTATGAGCCCCTTCAGACATTGGCATGATATCTGTCACTACGCAGTCCGGGAAAAGGAAAACAGGCTGCGGGTTCTGCTCCCCGAAGGGTTCAAGGATGCTCAGTCCCTCCACATTTTCCACTGAGATATCCGATGCAGTCAGATCAGCACACACGGGTATCTGCGTAACAGGGCGTTCGGGGAGGGATGCTGCATATTTTTCAAGTCCATCCATAAAGCCCTGCAGGTCCTTCTTCTCCAGTGAGAACCCGCCTGCCCCGGAATGTCCTCCCTTTTTGGTAAGGTGTTCGGAACAGAAAACCAAAGAATCGAACACATTGAAATCACCGCAGGACCTCGCAGAACCGCGGAGCTCTCCGTTTTCCTCCTCGGTCATGACGAATGCAGGCTTATCGAATATCTCCACAAGCCGCGCGGCTGCTATGCCTATCACGCCGTGATGCCATCCCTTTGAAACGAATACCAGCACTCTGCGGTTTAGCATATACGGGTCATTATTCACCTGCTCGGCAATGTCCCGATATATTTCATCGGTGAGTGACTGTCTTTCGGCGTTGAGCTTCATGACCCTGTCAGCCATTTCCTCATCATCACGCATCAGCAGAGACAATGCCTCCGACGGGGATGCTATACGCCCTGCGGCATTTATCTTCGGCGCTATGCCGAAGGCAAGGGCTGTGGAATTTATCTCCTTTATGCCCGCTTTTTCTATGAGCTGTGCAAGCCCGGGGCGCTCGGTATTGGCAAGCCTTATCATTCCATCCTGCACCAGGAGCCTGTTTTCTGCGGTAAGTGGCACCACATCGGCAACCGTTGCCACTGCGCACAGGTCGCCGTAGGTATCTATGGCAAAATCCATGGAATCGGGATCATCACCGCCCAGTTTCTGCTCCACTGCCGCCACAAGCTTCAAAGCCAGTCCGCAGCCGCAGTAATCCTCATACCCGCAGGTATCGTCCTTTCTGTGCGGGTCTACCACTGCTGCCGCACAGGGGAGCTCATCCCCGGGCTGGTGGTGATCCGTGACGATGAGCTCCATCCCCAGTTCCTTGCAGAGCTTCGCCTCATCTATGGCGGCGATGCCGTTATCTACGGTGATGATGAGCTCAACGCCCTTTTCATGGAGCTTTCTCACCGCATCGGGATTCATCCCGTACCCTTCGGCACGCTCGTTTATATAGGGGA
>JAFPYQ010000371.1 GCA_017394475.1 Oscillospiraceae bacterium
CCGATCTCTACCGCATCAATACCGAGGCTAACCGCGCTGTGGAAAGGGCATCCGCCATGCTGGGCAGTGACGAGATGAAAAACCTTATCTCCACCCTTGACAAGAACGAAGGGCTTGTGCGCAGGATAGTCAGGGTAGAGGAAATGAGCCGCAAATTCGAGGAAAAAGAGGAACAGGAACAAAGGACAGAACGGGTCGAAAGACCGGAAAGGACTGCCGGCATCGCATCTGTCAGAAAGCCCTCCGCAAATGTCCCGTCCCCTGTAATAAAGGATTCGGGAGTCCATCCCGATACAAAGGCTGAGATGTACAGCCTGCCGCCCGATATGACTGTCAACCGGTTCTTTGACGAGGGCGTGCCCTTTGAAAAACGAATGGCACTGCTGATGAAGCTCAAGGAGGACAATATCAAGGCGCGGGGAATGCTCTATCATGAACGATTCAATGATATCCTCACCGCGGTCATAGAAAATGCCAATCCCTACCTCATAGGTCCATCGGGCTGCGGCAAGACCTATATCGTCGGGCAGATAGCCGGCATGCTGGGACTCGAATACCTTGACATCGGCTATATCAACGAGGAATATGACATCATAGGCTTTCAGACCGCATCCGGCGGGTACAGCTATCCATCCTTCTACCGTGCCTACAAATACGGCGGCATAGTCTTCTGCGACGAATTTGACAACTCCAATTCAAGGGCGGCTGTAAAGCTCAACTCCTTTATGTCGGACGGCAAGGGCGCCAGCTATTGCTTCCCCAACGGCGAAAGGGTCATGCGCCACCCCAATTTCCGCATCATAGCCGCAGGCAACACCTCGGGCGCAGGGGCGGACAGGAACTACAACACCCGTGAAAAGATAGAGGAATCGGTACAGCAGCGCTTCACCTCCATGTATGTCACCTATGACAACAGGCTCGAAGAAAAGATACTCGAAAACTATCCCGACTGGTTCGATTTTGTCAGGGAATTCAGGAACGCCACGGATCAGTGGAGCAGGACAAATGACTGCCCTGCCCCGGGTATATTCACCACCCGTGATGCGGCAGGTATAAAGAGATACCTCGACCACCGCAGCTTTGATACAAGGGCCATACTCGACTACGAATTCATCGAGACCAAGGACACGGAGTATCTGCTGTACCTTGTAAAAGCGATGGAAAGGCCATTCATCACCGCCCGCAACGGAAAGCTCATCTACAGGCAGTTCTGCGAACGTGTGGATGAGATAGCAAGGAACGGAGGCATCAGGTGAGCGACACTCAGGCAGGGGCATTAAGGATATACACGGAAAAGATGATGAAGATATACCGCATATCCTTCAAAAGCCAGGGAGAGCTGTATATGTACCTCAAAGGCGAGCCCGAGGTCAACCGCGATGTATTCCCGAAACAGAGCAGCATCAGCACGGATGTCTCCTTTGCGGGGCTTGCCTATGAATGGGCGGTGGAGTATCTGCTGGGCGGCTATAGCGGTGAATATGACATTGTTCTGGCTATGCAGCGCGACCTTGAACGATATGTGCCCGTAAGATCCAACGAATACACCACGGAAAGGTCATTTGCAGGCTCTCACCCCGATGTTCCCGCATATATCGCAGGGAGCCCCAGATCCATGTACCGCAGGAATCGCACGGCGGAAAAGAAATTCTGCCGCGTGTGGCTGAATCTCGCCTGCCCGGTAAAGACCACCCGCGGAGCAATTCTCAACCGCGGTGCCCTGACCCTGAGCCTTGTGAAGCTGCTTGAAGCACAGGGAATAAGTGTGGATCTCAGGGTGTTCATGAGCGTCTATGAATATGATGAGGTGTTCCTCTTTGAGATATCCCTCAAATCCCCCCAGGAACAGCTCAATTCAAAAAAGTGCTTCTATCCCCTGTGTTCAAGGGAATTTGTCAGAAGGCTCATCATCAGGGTGATGGAATCCATGCCCTTCGGGGAAAAGTCCTGGTTCCCCAATTACGGTATGTCCCTCAGCAGTCTGCAGTTCAGGGAGATCTTTTTCATCCCGCAGACCGATCTGGTCATATCCACCCCCGAAGAGATGGGGATATACGGCAATAATATCTATTATGACGGAGCATCCATGTTCAGTGCCATGGGCATAGACAAGAACATCATCATAAAGCTCAGGGAGGCAGGTGTGACTGCATGATGGACACAGCCCGGGTGATAGCCGCGGCAAAAAAGGCCGAAAAGGCTATCGCAAAACATTCGGACATACTCTTTGCCAATCTTGCCGACGATCCCACCGACGGGATATGCGACAGGCTGAGACTCTGTACATCGGAGTTTGAGACCATAGATATCCCCGATGTGAGCGGGCTCAGAAGATATATCTATGTGGCACAGGCAAAGGAGAAAATGGCAGAGGCGGCAAGGAGATTTGAAAAGATCAGTGCGGAGCTGTCCGTATCCCTTAACGAGCTCTACAAGCTGCAGGCATTCCTTGATACCATCGACTGCGCTACGGATAAGGAATGTGAAAGGCTCAGAGAATGTGAAGAACAGCTCAGAGCCGCAGTATCCGACTATCACGATACAAGTCTGATAGGTTCGGAGCTCCATGACATAGAGCTTTCAAGGATAGTGGCGACAAAGAATCTTGCCATGACCAAGCGCTGGCACGACAGGGCAAGACGGCTCATCTCAGGCATAATATCCGTGGAAACGCATATGATGCCCTTGTGGGAACCGCAGTTCACCGCAGCGAGAGATTCACTGCAAAGTGCGGATATAAAACGTTTTCTTGATACAAAGAGCTTCTTTGCCGAAAAGCTGAAAGAGCTACTGAAAAAATAGTATCCTGCAGTTTGTTCCGAACTGTCATTTAGCTGTATCAACTGTTCCGAAACCGTCCTCTGACCATAAAAAACCGCAGACAGCTTGTTCATCATAGCCGTCTGCGGGTATCTTTTCCGTATAAAGGGCATTATCCCAGCCTGTCTGCGGTGTATCTGCCCTTTCCCTTGCTCGTTATGCGGATAGTGCCGCAATCTGCCGTCCTGTAAACAGCGCACTTGTTATCTTCCAGAAGTTTTACGAGCTTTCCTCCTGCACTTTCTTCCCTGCTGTCGGTGATGACCGCTATCTTCGGTGCCACAGCGGATATGAATTCTTCGGA
>JAFPYQ010000372.1 GCA_017394475.1 Oscillospiraceae bacterium
CGCGTCTTGAAAGCTGCCTTACAGTATGACAGGAACGTTATGAGTTTCACGATATCAGCAGTGTTACGGCCTTATGATGTGATGCCCGGATATGTTGGAGATCGGATATGAAAAAAACGGTATTACTGATCGCTCTGGTAATGATAATAACGGGTACAGCGGGCTGCAGCGCTTCCGGCAGTGAAGATCTGTGGAATGAAGGCGATGCCGGCTATCGGGATACTATGTATGCCACCGATGTGAACAACTCCCGTTCATCCGAAACTAAAGAAGAAAATCAGGCAGATGGCAATGAGCCCGAACTGCAGGATGATCTCACCCCTGCATCCGTATCAGCAGGCAATGATGATGAAGGGATAGACATTGATCTTACTCAGACAGGCTCGACTATGGCATACGCTCTGGTATATGATATGGTCAATAACGGCGATGATTATATCGGAAAGACGATAAAAGTCTACGGATCATTTTCATATTTTAAAGAAACTGACGGCAGAGAGTTCTTTGCTGTAGTGATCAGCGATGCAACGGCCTGCTGTTCCCAGGGTATAGAGTTTGTCCCGGATGGTGACTATTCTTATCCGGATGATTTTCCTGCTGTCGGTACGGAAATAACTGTTGTCGGTAAGTTCAGCTATTATAAAGAAGACCCGTATACTTACTGTCAACTGACTGATGCGATCATGACAGTGGATGATACGATATCAGAGTGAATTAAGGAAACACCGGATTTTAATGTGTCTTTGTTCCGTATGTCTTCCCCGCGACAGGCGGGGAAGACATACTTATTCAGTGTATCCTAAAATAAACCGCGGTGTTGAGAGCTTTTAACACCGCGGTCTCTGATATTTTCTACGGAAGGCAGAACCTTCATCATTTATCGATCTCAAGACTAAGGGAATCATATATCCTCATCCGCATCCTCCGGTATATATTTACTCATTATGTGATCCATATCATACAGCCCGGACTGCATGTGCAGCAGCTGATATATGGTGATCTTTCCCGCGGGCGTGTCCTTATATTCGGGAAAGTATTTACCGAGAGTATCGTCGAGCTGCAGTTTACCCTGTTCGCGCAGCATCAGCACTGCAGATGCGGTGAACATTTTTGTCACCGAGCCTATCTCAAAGGTCGTGAACTCATTTATCTTTGTAACGCCGTCCCGTTCATAGGAATTTGTAAAAGCCGTGAATATGATCTCTTCATCATCCGCAGCGAGAAATACGCCCTTCACATCGCCGATGTATCCATACTGTTCTTTGAGCTCCTGTACTACGACGGAATATTTCTCATCGGTATTGTAAGCCTACCCCCGTCATATTCAAATGCAGTGCTGTCTTCATCGGGAACAATGGTTACGGTTTCTGCTGATGCTTCGGTACTGATTTCTGTCAGGATGGTGACAGTTTCGTCATTACTGCTGCTTTCCTTATGGGCAGTGCATCCTGTGGATATTATTGTGAGGATAAGCAATGCTGTCAATATGTGTTTCATAGTGTTCTCCCGGGGAGACAGACCGCAAACAGAAAACCTGCTGCGGTCTATTCATTCCCACCTGCTTTGAAATTGTAGATGGGCTTGATGATCTCGTTAATATCCGCCGTATCGCCGATGTTATCGGTGATATCGTTGATGGACTTGTATGCCATCGGGCATTCATCCAACGTGCTGCTGCCTATGGATGTACTGTATATGCCTTTCATCTGCTTCTTGAACTCATTTACGGTGAAGGACTCCTTGGCATCCGCGCGGCTCATGAGCCTTCCGGATCCGTGGGGGGCGGAATAGTTCCAGTCAGGGTTACCCTTTCCTGTACAAATAAGGCTCCCGTCCCTCATATTTATGGGGATGATGAGTCTTTCGCCCTTTTGTGAAGACACAGCACCCTTTCTGAGTATCATATTTTCCGTGTCGATATAATTGTGGATGGTAGAGAATCGGTCTGTCACCTTCAATTTCATCCCGCTGATTATCTCATCCATCATGGCAAGACGGTTGAGAAGGGCATATTGCTGGACTATCTTCATATCGTGGATGTAATCATCAAAGAGATGCCCCTCCACATACGCAAAGTTGCGGGGGATAGTAGTGCGTTTCTGTGCTTCCAGCTTCTTCAGTTCCTTTTGTATCTCCGCCTGCCTTCCCGCAGCCTTCAGGGATACTATAAGCTCTGCTTCCACTGAAGGGTCTGGGCGGTTGAGGGCTTTATAAGCCGCATCCTGATAAAAGCTCGCCACTTCTGCGCCAAGATGCCTGGAGCCGCTGTGTATAACTATGTATATGCCGTTTTCTCCGCGGTCGGCTTCTATAAAATGGTTCCCGCCGCCAAGGGAGCCCAGAGAGAGCTCCACCTTGCGCATATCTATCTTATCTGCACATCTGAGGCGGTCAACATCTATATCCGCGATGTATTTATGCGGCTTGCGCCTGATGGAAAAGCCCGAGGGTATCTTTTCGCGGATGAGCTTATCAAGCTTTTCAAGCTCTATGTGCTTGTCCTTGATGAGCACAGTCTCCATACCGCAGCCTATATCCACTCCCACAAGGTCGGGAACGATGCGGCCGTTTATGGTCATAGTAGTCCCCACCACACAGCCCTTTCCCGCATGGACATCGGGCATCATGCGTATCTTGCTGCCGTCGGTGAATTCCTGACAGCAAAGCTGTGTTATCTGGCTGATGGAGGCTTCATCTACCACATCGGTGAATACCTTTGCTGTGTTATATTTTCCTTTTATCTCTATCATAATACTCCTTTTTTGTGCCTGATGTATCAATATGTTCATTGATGGATATGATCATTTGCCCTGTCGGCAATATCCTTATGAAGTGATGCATCATAATGCTGCTTTTCTTTTGTTTACCGGGTCAAAGACAGGGGAGACCTGTTTCGTGAGGCTTTTTTTAAGATCATATCATCTCTTTGAGTGTTGCCTTGATCTGAGCAATGTCATAGGGCTTGGCAAGATGGCCGTTCATTCCGGATGCAAAGGCAAGCTGTCTGTCCTCTTCAAAAGCATTTGCAGTAACAGCGACGATGGGTATGGAAGCTTTATCAACATCGCTCAGTGCGCGGATATTTACTGCCGCATCGTATCCGTTCATCACAGGCATCTGTATATCCATTAGAACTATGGCATAGTGGCCTGCTTCCGCTTCTTCCACCATTCTGACAGCCTCCTCCCCGTTTTCGGCGATCTCAACTGTGAGCCCCATGTCCTCGAGCAAGGCTGTGGCTATCATTCGGTTGATATCGTTGTCCTCTGCCAGAAGGACTGTCTTTCCTTCAAATTCCTCTGTGCTGATATCGGAAGTGTCTGGTATTTTTTCGGAAGGTTTTGCTATCCTGCAGGGGATGGACACGTTGAACTCGCTGCCCTTTCCCTCCTCGGAATCGACCGTTATGGTACCTCCCATCATATCTACTATCTTTTTGGTGATAGCCATTCCGAGCCCGGTCCCCTGGATGCCGCTGACTGTGCTGGTCTGCTCGCGGGTGAAGGGCTCAAATATCGTCTTGCGGAATTCGTCGCTCATACCAATGCCCGTATCTCTGATGCAGAATACGAAGGTCGTTTCCACTGCGTTTTCGGAAGGCTGTTCAGTGACGCTGAAACTTATCGTACCGCCGCCGGGTGTGAATTTCACCGCATTTGACAGGATATTGAGCAGTATCTGCCCGAGGCGGAGCTTATCTGTTATAATGTCCTCATGTATGATGGCATCAGTATCCACGATGAATTCAAGATGCTTTGACAGCATATCGGCCTGAGCGATAGTCTGAATATCCTGTATCACATCGGTAATGTGCACGGTGGTCGCATTGATAGTGAACTTGCCGCTCTCTATGCGGCTCATATCCAGTACATCGTTTATCAGTGACAGAAGGTGCTGACCGGATACATTTATCTTGCCCAGATAGTCGCGTACCTGCTCTGTATTATCTATATGGGAAGCGGCCAGTGTTGTGAAGCCTATTATGGCATTCATGGGGGTGCGGATATCGTGGGACATATTATTCAGGAAAACCGTCTTTGCGCGGTTGGCGTGCTCTGCATCCACCAGGGCACGTGCAAGAGCTTTCCTGTTTTCTTCAAGTTCTTTGTTTGTCTGCTCGAGTTCGAGCCTTGACTTTTCTTTATCTGCTATTTCCTTCCGCGAGCGCTTTATATCGCGGATGAGCAGGAAAATGACTGTCCCCAGCACTGCAGATGCGATCACGATGAATTCTGCCGCATGGTCTTTCAATACATCAGTGAAGCCATAGGTATACAGTTCATCGGTATAGCGGTATGCAAGATTCTGCGCATATTCGCTGCCTGTGACAGCTATCCCTCTGTTTAGCAGTTTCAGAAGACCTTCATTGCCTATCTTGACACCGAAGCAGCGGTCATCGTTCTTGCTGATGAGGTGATGAGAAAGACTGCGGTATTCACTGTTTTTCAGAAGGTCGCCCGCTCTCATGCTATTGAGGGTGGTGGCACCGACTTTGCCGTTGAGCACGGCGTCAAGGCACTCCTCAATGGAATCGCAGAGTACGATCTCCGCATCCGGGAAGCCTGTGCTGACGTAGTAATACTGCATCTTGTTGTTCTTGTTGACTGCAAAGCGGCTCACAGTATTGTCATCATATTCGCCGCTGAAAACAAGTTCCGTGGGAGCGGATATGACAGGACTCGACTGATAGATGCCGTTTTCCTCGGAGTAGTACAGACCTCCGCCCACAGGGAATGCTGCA
>JAFPYQ010000004.1 GCA_017394475.1 Oscillospiraceae bacterium
TATAGTTCGAGCCTATGGTCACATGGGCATTGTAGCGGGGATCATGCTGACGGACGAGCCATACCAGCCTCGATGTTATCTCCTGCCCGTGCTCGCTCTCATGTGTGTCATATATCTCATTGCCAATAGACCACGCTGCAAGGCAGGCATGGTTCCTGTCACGGCGCACCCACGATGCCACATCCGCAGGCAGCCAGTCCTTGAAAAATCTGTGATAATCGTTGTCTGTCTTGGGAAGCTCCCACATATCAAAAGCCTCGGCAACGACAATGAATCCCATCTCATCGCAGAGCTCCATCACCGCAGGATCAGGCATATTGTGAGTGGTGCGCAGGGCATTTACACCCATACCGCGCAGTATGGTGAGCTTTCTTCTGAATGCATTCCTGTTGAATGCAGCGCCAAGAGCACCGTTGTCGTGATGCTCACATACGCCGTGGAGCTTTACCTTGCGACCGTTGAGCAGGAATCCCTTTTCAGGCTCGAAGGACATATCCCTGAAACCAAATCTCACCCTTTCGGTGTGAACAGACTCATCACCACGGAACAGAGTCACCTCGGCAGTATAGAGGACAGGGGAGTCGATATCCCATTTTTCCGTGTCATCTATGCTGAACTCAAAGCCGTTGACGGAGAACTTCACATCATTTCTGCAGAACGAGCGAACCGCTTCCGGGATGCTTTCGGTAAATGCAGCACACATGGGGCGCACGGCACAGGCATATTCCCTGTCACCCTTTATCACCTTGGCACTTATGGTGTAATCCTTTACATCCTTGTCGGCAGGACGGGCACATTCTGCGGTGATCTTCACATTACCGCTGCCGTTGGCAGTGACATACACGCCATCGGGGAGTATATAGGCATTCTCGCGGTAATTTATGTATACGTTCCTGAATATGCCTGCTCCGGAATACCAGCGGGTATTGGGACAGCGGTAGTCTATGCGGACACGCACCTCATTCTCACCCGGATGAATGGCATCCGTTATATCACATTCAAAGGTGGAGTATCCGTACTTCCACTCAAAGACCTGTATACCATTTATATATATACGGCTGTCCATGTAAACGCCGTCAAAGCGAAGTGATATGCGCCTGCCGTCCGAAAGTGCCTCGGGAGCTACATCAAATCTCTTTCTGTACCAGCCGGTAGAGGTCTCGTAAAGGTCCTTTGAGACCTGCGATATGAGCCAGTCATGGGGTATATCCACTCTCTCGAAGTCAAGTGTTTCGGTATATTCGGTATCAATGGGGCATTTAGAAAATTCCCAGTCATTGCAGAAAAGAATTGTCTTGTTCATAGGAAGTCCCTTTCATGTGTATCACGTGTGCGCATAGAAATACATATTAGATTATAAGTCAAATCCATCGGAATGTCAAGCACTTTTTTAAAACTTTTGGGAATATGAGCACATCAGTGCCCAAAGAAAACTTTTGATGAACATACTTACAATTTTATATGATTATATTGACTTTTTTTGTAAAATGTGCTATATTTTAAATGTCTGTTATGAAGAAAGAGGAGGCGCATTCTATGCACAGAAAAAACATAAACAAAACACTCGCAGGACTGGCTTCGGTGCTCATAGCATCGGCTGTCACAGGTTGCGGCAGTTCCGATGGTCAGGCAAATGTCACCACTGCCGAAACACAGCCTGAGATCACCACCACATCCGCTACGGAATGGACCGGTGACAACATCGAGGTAGCGGCACTTGATGAGGAAGAAACAGTAGATGTGGATATAAGCGGCAAGACCATGAAATGGCTGGGCATCTACGATCTCAACCCCACCAACAGCTCACCTGAAAGAAGTCCTGAACTGGCTCTCTTTGAGGATACCTACGGCGCTAAGATACAGTATATCCCCACCACCAGCGAGCAGAGATTCGACGATCTTTCCACAGCCATTTTGGGCGGTTCGCCCCCGGATATATTCATCTATGAATGGCGTTCCTTCCCCTATGATATATCCAAGGGACAGTATCAGCCCATAGATGATCTTATCGACTGGGAGGAACCTAAATGGGCATCGGTAAAGGATCAGGCAGATAAGTTCATCTGGAAGGGCGAGCATTATATCGCTCCTCTGGGCTATGCCTTCAGTGACACTCAGGTACTTATGTACAATACCACCACCGTGGAGAACGAGGGCTTTGACGACCCTTATGAGCTCTATCTTAATGATGAGTGGACATGGAGTGCCTTTATCGACATGATGAAGACCTATGTGGAAGACCATCCCGATGAGGAGAAATACGGCATCGGCGGCTGGTGGGCAAACGCCTTTGTTTTCACCGCAGGCGACACTATGGTCACCTATGACGGCAATAAATTCACCAACAATCTTCGCAGCGCAAAGATAGAAAAAGCTCAGGCGGCACTGCAGGATATTTTCCGCTCGAATGTCATCAAAAGGGGATGGATAGGTCCTGAGGCTGCTTTTGTCGATGACAGCACCCTTTTCTATGCTATGGGTACATGGGCATATAACGCCGCAGCACTTTCACGCCCCAATGATGTGATACAGATAGTGCCTTTCCCCAGACCTGATGACGGCGAGGACTATTATGTCTCCAACAAGATAAACTCCTACATGTGGGTAAAGGGCTCTGAAAACGGCGACTGCGTAAAGGCTTGGCTCGAATGCAACAGGACCGTGAACTACGAGGATAAGTATCTTGATGCCACCAAGGAAAAATTCCTTGCAAACTCTCCGGGATGGACATCGGAAATGTATGACCTTGCAATGGACTTCTACGATCCCGATAAATTCATCCAGACCTATGACTACGGTTACGGTCTCTCCACCTTTACCGCAGATACTCTGATGCCCCAGCTCTATGAAGGCATCGCCAACGAGCAGTTCGAGGACTGGGTAAGTGTCCGTGAGCAGTATTACGATATCATGGACGAGGAGATAAAGGTATACGACTAAGGTCTGCCGAACGTATCATAAAATGGGCAGGAGCTGCCTGTAAAGCTGTTGAATGGAACTAAACGAAATGAAACCTGATCTGAACAATATCATAAAGCATCTCAATACCGTGAACCGTCACAGGATCTATGTCTGCATCCACTGTTTCCGCGCAGGATTATACTGGAGAGGGCTCGTACACGACCTGTCAAAATACAGTGCGGAGGAATTCATAACATCCGCCGCTCATTATCAGGGAACACGCAGTCCCAACGAATCTGAACGTGAAGAATACGGCTATTCCAAGGCATGGATACACCATAAGGGGCGCAATAAGCACCACTTTGAATACTGGACAGACTACAGCCCTGTCACAAGGAAGCTCGAACCAATAAAAATGCCCCTTACCTATGTCATAGAAATGTTCTGCGACAGGGTGGCGGCGAGCAAGATATATATGGGTGCTGACTACACCGACGCCGCTCCTCTTGCATACTTTGAAAAGGGAAGGGCTCACAGGTACATCCACGATGATACGTCAAGACTGCTTGAAAAGCTCCTCAGGATGCTCAAGGAGCACGGCGAAGACTACACCTTCGCATACATAAGACATCTTAGAAAACGTTCACTCGGAAAAGCATGACAAAATTCCGCTGTTTTTGATGGGAAAACAGCGGAATTATTGTTGACAAACGGGATAAAATCTGTTATAATGCTTATTGTCTGCGCTTTTTGATAACCCAGAACAGCCTCCATATTTTTCAAGGATCATCCTTTAGATAAGCGAAAACACCATGAATGAAAATGAACTCACTCCTATAAACATCGTTCCCGACAAAGGCTACACCGTAGGGCCCCTTATCTATATGCCGGGGCTCAAGAACAACATCGCTGACAAGCTGATAGAGTTTTCAAGATACAAGCCCCTTTCCGCAGCGATATGCCTTGAAGATACCATAAGGGACGATATGGTAGATATTGCGGAAAGAAACATCGTAAAAGTCCTTTCCGATCTGAAAAAACGCACTTCTGACAGCAGCATAAAGCTGCCCAATATCTTCATAAGAGTGCGTGAGCCCCAACAGATCAACAGGCTGATCACAGGTGCCGGTGATAACGGAGACCTGATAACAGGCTTTATCCTGCCCAAGATAGATGATGAGGAGATAGAGCGCTATCTTCCCATGATAAGATCGGCGGACAAGATGTTCATGCCCATACTCGAAAGCTCTCTGCTCATCGACAAGAGATACCGTGCTCAGAGGCTGAGCACCCTCAGGGATGTTTTTGAAGAGGTACGGGACAAGATAATCAATGTCCGCGTTGGAGGCAATGACTTTTCCAGCTCCTTCGGATTCAGGAACAGTGTCCATCAGAGCGTGTATGATTTCTATCCGGTCATGAGCCTGCTTGAAGATATCGCCACAGAGTTCATACCTGCGGATTTCATCGTATCCGCCCCGGTGTGGAACTATTTTGACAACTGCACCGATGACAGATGGAAGACAGGGCTTATCCGTGAGCTTGAAAGAGATCACGCCATGGGATTTGTGGGAAAGACAGTCATACATCCGTCTCAGATAGAGACCGTACTCGAATCACACAAGCCTTCAAGGAATGACTATGATGATGCCCTTCTGCTGATGAAGACAAAGGATTATGAGACCCAGGTCATAAAATCCACCACAGGCAGCAGGATGATAGAGCACAAGGTGCACATGCGCTGGGCTCAGAAGATCATTTCCCTTGCAGCAGTTTATGGTATAAGCAATAAAGAATAATGGATATTGTACATAATTTCTCAGGGCTCCCCACAGAGGAGCTCTTTGGTCTTGCACAGCGTGAGAACAATTCAAAAAGGCTCAATCTGCTTGTAAATCGCTTTCAGGCAAAGCATGTCCCATGCGATCCGGTGAAGTCACTGGCACTTTTTGATGCACTGGCAGAGCAGATAAAGATAACTGATGCCCCCGATTCCATCCTGGTGATAGGCTTTGCAGAAACTGCCACTGCCATAGGTGCACAGGTGGCAGTAAAGCTGGGTGCAGAATATTATATACACACCACAAGAGAGGACTTTCCCGTGGAATATCTGTGTGCGGATTTTTCCGAGGAACATTCCCATGCCTCCGCTCAGAGGCTTTATACCGATAAGTCCGATCTTTTTGAGGGCATCCGTCATATAGTATTTGTGGATGACGAGCTCACTACAGGCAAGACTATCATAAATTTCATAAGAGCATTGTCGGGAAAGGTGGCCGGAGATGTGAAATACCATGCGGTATGCATCGTCAACGGTCAGAATGATGAAAACAGCCGTATTTTCAGTGACATGGGGATAGATGTGGCATATCTTGTGAAGATAGAGGATACTATCA